>CALGND010000023.1 GCA_937958675.1 uncultured Granulosicoccaceae bacterium | reverse complement strand
TTGGTAGCGGGGGTAGGATTCGAACCTACGACCTTCGGGTTATGAGCCCGACGAGCTGCCAGACTGCTCCACCCCGCACCGACTCCGTAATTATAGGGAGACTAAGCCCGCTTCACAAGCACTCTTTGCAACTGAATTCGTGCCCTAGGCGCTTAGCTGACTGTTCAGGACGGAAACGCTGCGATACAGGCCGCCATAATCATGCCAGGGAATATCCCCAGCGCGACAACAGCCAACCCATTTATCGCCAGGCCACCTGAAACATCCGCAGTGGTCTCGATTTCAGTGTTGTCGATAGCATCGTCGAAATACATGATCTTTATGATGCGTAAATAATAAAACGCGCCAATAACACTCATTACTACGCCAATGATCGCCAACCACAGAAAACCACCGCTGATAGCCGCTTTTAACACCGCTAGTTTGGCGTAGAACCCAACGAAAGGTGGCATGCCAGCCAATGAGAACATAGTTATTGTCATGACAATCCCTAATAAACCATTACGCTTACCTAAGCCAGATAGATCCTCTAGATTGTTAGCGTCAAAGCCTTTGCGAGATATGGCGAGCAATACACCAAAGGCAGCAAGCGTAGTAAACGAATACGTAATCGCGTAAAACATCGCAGACGAATAACCTTCGTTATTGGCAGTGATAATACCCATCAGCAAAAAGCCAACATGCGAGATAGTGGAATAAGCCAACATTCGTTTGATGTTAGTTTGCGCGATGGCGACCAAATTACCGACAATCATCGACAGCGCCGCCATGATGGCTATCATTTGTTGCCAGTCGGCGTGCAGTGTTTCTAAGCCATTAACCAGCAAACGGATGATCATCGCAAAGGCGGCGATTTTTGGGGCTGTTGATATAAACAACGTTACCGACGTTGGCGCACCATCATAAACATCAGGTACCCACATATGAAAAGGCACCGCGCCTAACTTAAACGCCAAGCCTACGATAACAAACACTAAGCCAAAACGAGCACCCACACTACGCTCTGCTTTGCCCTCTAGAACTGTGTTGATAGTCGCAAGGTCAAGTGAACCGGTTGCACCGTAGATCATCGACATTCCGTAAAGCAACATACCCGACGCTAACGCACCCAAAACAAAATACTTCATCGCTGCTTCTGATGAGTCACTGTTATTGCGATGCAAGGCCACCATTGCATACAACGATAATGCAAGTAGTTCTAGACCAAGATAAATGGTTAGCATATTGATCGCGGATACCATGATCATCATGCCAGCCACACCAAACATGCCCAACACATAGTATTCAGCGCGCGCTATTGGCCTATCGTTAAGGTAATCGCGAGAATATAAAAAACCACCAATAGTGATGGCGATGATCCAACACTTAAGCGTACTGGTCATACCATCAATGGCATAGGCTTTAGAGAAAGCTGTAGACGATGGTTCATCGATTTGGCTATAGGTCAATAATAAGGTAATCAACAACGCCGCTTGAGCAAGCCAGTAATTTAAGTGACGTTGATCTTTATTAAGAAACAAGCCGATAACCAATACCAAGCATGTTGCGCTTAATAAAAAGATTTCAGGGGTAGCAATCTGCAAATTATCCATCGTCTATGGCGCCTAATATTTGGAGATGGAAATATGTTGGACGAGGTTCTCGACCGAAGCATGCATGACATCCGCCAGCAGATTCGGCCAGAGGCCCAACAACAGTACAAATGCGGCCAACGACGCCAGCATCCAGAATTCGCGTTTATTGATATCACTTAGTGCCGCCACCTGCTCGTTAGCAACCTCGCCAAAAATGACACGCTTGACCATCCACAAGGTGTAGCCTGCTCCCAGTATCAGTGTCAGTGATGCAAGGGCCGCTATCCAGAAGTTAGCTTTGAAACTGGCCAAAATAACCATAAACTCACCCACAAAGCCTGAGGTACCCGGCAAACCTGCATTAGCCATTGCAAAGAACACCATAAATGCCCCAAAGATTGGCATGGTGTTGATCACACCGCCGTAGGCACTGATCTCACGACTATGGACTCGATCGTACATAACACCAACACACAAGAACATCGCAGCCGATATAAAACCATGCGAGATCATTTGCATAATCGCACCTTCAATACCCAACGCAGCCCCGTCAGCGTCTGAAGACACCACTAAGCGAAAAGCGATAAATATACCGAGGGTCACAAAGCCCATATGCGATATCGAGGAATACGCAATAAGCTTTTTCATATCATTTTGCGCCAAGGCCACAAAACCGATATAGACGATAGCAATCAGCGACAAGACGATCATTAACATGTCTAGCTGCGCTGCAGCATCTGGTGTAATTGGCAAACTAAATCGTAGAAACCCGTAACCACCCATCTTAAGCATGATGGCCGCTAGCACTGCGGAGCCTGCAGTTGGTGCTTCTACGTGCGCATCAGGCAGCCAGGTGTGTACTGGAAACATCGGAATTTTGACAGCGAACGCCACTAGAAAAGCCAAGAACACCCACACTTGAGGCTTTTGTGTTAATGCGAGTACGTGCATGTCTAAAATGTTAAAACTGCCCCCTACTCGATATAAGTAGATAAGCGCTATCAACATAAACACCGAACCCAAGAAGGTATACAAGAAGAACTTAATCGTCGCATATACACGATTAGGCCCACCCCAAATACCAATAATCAAAAACATCGGTATTAGCGTGGCTTCAAAAAAGATGTAAAACAGAATCGCATCAAGTGCGGAGAACACGCCAATCATCAACCCAGTCATGATTTGGAATGCACCCATGTACAGAGCAGGTCGATCCTTGATGACTTCCCATGCAGATATCACAACAATCACGTTGATCATAGCTGTTAACACAATCAACGGCATCGATATGCCGTCAACGCCAAGCGAATAGTTGACATCGAACATCGGTAACCAGGCATATAGCTCGGTAAACTGCATGTCCGCTGTGGTTCGATCAAAACTAAAGTAAAGCGGCAAACTTAACAATAGGGTCAAGCCTGAAACTACAGACGCAAAGACACGTGATCGCGAATCACCGACAGCGATTATCGCAATACCACCAATAATGGGAAGCCATATGAGTAGGCTCAATAAGTGAGTCACGATAGGCTTCCTGTTTTTTGTGGAATGGCAGTTATCGTAGTGTTGTAATCAATAGCCATCATGTGAACAAAAACCATGTGAGCATCGCCAGCAACCCAAGGATCATCGCGAAGGCGTAGTGGAACAGAAAACCTGTTTGCATAAATCGAGCGATACCAGAAAAACGACCGACATTGTTAGCCGAGCCATTAACCATCGCGCCATCGATGACAGTTTGATCGCCCTTCTTCCAAAGGAATCGTCCGAGGCCAACACTGCCGCCGGCAAACACCAACTGGTTAAAATCGTCAAAACCGTACTTGTTGTTAAGCAGACGATGCGCAAAACCAAGCTTGTCGTGCAAAAAGGCTGGTATTGAAGGCTTGATCAGATAGAAAAACCAAGCTGTAAATACACCCGCGGCTGCAAGATACAACGGTAGAGTCGCTACGCTGTGTTTCACCATGGCTAAGGGGCCATGCGTAATCTCAGCAACCGCTTTAACCGCACCATGCTCTGGCGCAACATAGATAGCATTACCAAAGTAATCACCAAAGCCAACATTCATTAGTGTTAACCCTCCGATCAACACCGACGGTATTGCTAATAAGATCAGCGGCCAGGTCACAACACCTGCCGGTTCATGAGCATGTTCAGCAGTATGCTTATCCATGCGGGTTTCGCCGTGGAATACCAAGAAGAACAAGCGGAACGAATAAAATGCTGTGATAAATACGCCAGACAACACCGCTAAGTAGGCGATCTTGGCTCCCGGTATTGATGAATGATGCACGGCTTCTATGATTAGATCTTTTGAGAAGAAGCCGGACAAACCCGGAAATCCAATCAAGGCCAGTGATCCGATTAATGACGTCCAATAAGTAATAGGCATGTATTTACGCAGGCCACCCATCTTGCGGATATCTTGCTCGTGATGCAAAGCGATGATCACTGAACCTGCTGCCAAAAACAAAAGCGCCTTAAAGAAAGCGTGCGTCATTAGATGAAAAATCGCTGCTGAATACGCAGACACGCCCAGTGCAACCGTCATATAACCGAGCTGCGATAGAGTTGAGTAGGCAACGATTTTTTTGATGTCATTTTGCACAATACCGATCAAGCCCATAAAGAATGCTGTGATCGAACCAATAATCAAGATAAAACTGAGCGCCGTATCAGACAGTTCAAACAGTGGCGACATACGCGCGACCATAAATATGCCAGCAGTAACCATGGTGGCGGCGTGTATTAATGCTGAGATAGGCGTTGGGCCTTCCATTGAATCAGGCAGCCACACGTGCAACGGCACTTGAGCAGATTTACCCATTGCACCAATAAATAACAATATGCAGATTACCGTGATGGCAGACCACTCAGCACTGCCAACCAAGTTCATGGTCTCACCGGCGATAGTAGGAGCCGCGTTGAAAGCATCAAAGTAATCTAAGCTTCCGGTGTAATACACAACGCCTGCAATACCTAATAGGAACCCAAAGTCGCCTACTCTGTTAACCAAGAAGGCTTTCATGTTTGCAAAGATCGCGGTGTCTTTTTTAAACCAAAAACCGATCAATAGATACGACACTAAGCCAACCGCTTCCCAACCAAAGAACAACTGTAGGAAGTTATTCGACATAACCAGCATCAACATCGCGAACGTAAATAGCGATATATAACTGAAAAAACGCTGATAACCTGGATCGTCGACCATATAGCCAATAGTGTAGATATGCACCATGAGGGAGACGAAGGTCACCACCAACATCATCAAAACGGTGAGGTTATCGACTAGAAAACCGATTTCGAATCGGATACCACCACTCACCATCCAGATATAGAGCGATTCGTTAAAGGTCTCAGCACCGCCGAATACATGCCGTTGAAACACGATCAGTGACAGTAGAAATGCAATCGCAACTCCGGCAATGGTGATGCGATGGCTGTTGGTGCGGCCAATCTTGCTACCAAAAAAACCAGCAACAATGGCGGCGAGCAAAGGTGCCATCGGTATCAATGTGTAGAGTAGTTTCATGCGCCTACCCCTTCAGCTGGTCTAGATCGGCAACGTTAATCGTTTGCCTGTTACGGAACAACACCACTAATATGGCCAAACCAATAGCAGCTTCAGCCGCAGCTACAGTGAGTATAAAAAATACAAATATTTGACCTGCGTCATTGCCTAAAAAATGTGAAAACGCAACGAAGTTTATATTCACCGACAGCAACATCAACTCAATCGACATCAGCAAAATAATCACATTTTTGCGATTAAGAAAAATTCCCACCACACTTAAACTAAATAGTATGGCGCCAAGCGTCAGGTAATGTGACAGTGAAAGCATGTCTTAACTATTCCGCTGTTCTGTAGTTTCGGAGGCCATTTTGACCACGCGTAAACGATCGGCTTTGCTCACGTCGATTTGTTCAGCCGGTTTTTGGTACTTGGTGTCTGGACGACGGCGCATGGTGAGCGCTATTGCAGCAACAATGGCCACCAACAATATAATTGCGGCAATCTCAAATTGGAAAAGATACTCGCTGTATAGGAGCTTGCCTAGCGCTTCTGTGTTGCTGTAATCAGCCGCCGCCGCGGTTGTCGGCGCAGGGAAATCATCTGATTTGAAAGAGCGCATAATTAACAGCACCATCTCGATAAACATAATTGCGCCCACCAATAAACCCACTGGCAGGTACTTAACAAATCCTTCTCGCAGGGGTTCAACGTTAACGTCCAACATCATGACGACAAACAAGAACAACACCATCACAGCGCCGACATACACCAGCACCAGTGTGATTGCTAAAAACTCAGCTTCGAGTAGTAACCAGATTCCAGCGCAGCTAAAAAACGTCAACACCAAAAACATGGCAGCAAACACTGGGTTGCGTACCGACACTACACGCGATGCTGCAAATACGGTTACCGCAGCAAACACATAAAATATAAAGGTTTCAAAGTTCACTTATACCGCCTATCGAAATGCCGCATCAGCTGCGCGATCTGCAGCAATTTGGGTTTCGTTTTTATCACCAATTGCCAATAGCTTGTCTTTAGTCATAATCTGTTCACCACGATTTTCGAAGTGGTATTCAAAGATACGAGTTTCGACAATCGAATCAACCGGACACGCCTCTTCACAGAATCCGCAAAAAATACATTTAAACAGGTCAATGTCGTAACGAGTAGTACGGCGCGTGCCGTCATCGCGCTGCTCCGATTCAATGGTGATGGCCAATGCCGGGCAAACCGCTTCGCAAAGCTTGCAAGCAATACATCGCTCTTCCCCATTGGGATAGCGACGTAAGGCGTGTAAGCCACGAAAACGATGCGACTGTGGTGTTTTCTCTTCGGGGTATTGGATAGTGATACCACGAGAGATAAAGTATTTGCCTGTAAGGCGCATACCTTTAAGCAGTTCCCAAAGGGTAAAGCTCTTAACGTAATTTTTTAATTGCCCTGTCATGATTTTAGCCTCTTATCTGGAACCACGGACCGATACCGTAGTAAATGGCTACACCGATAACCGCAATCCAAACGATTGTGACGGGTATAAACACCTTCCAGCCCAAGCGCATAATTTGATCGTAGCGATAGCGCGGGAAGGTGGCTCTGAACCATAAAAAGAGGAACAGGCAGAATGCAGTTTTGATCAAGAACCAATGTATGCCATCACCCACTCCATCGATCGGCGACATCCAACCACCTAGAAACATGATTGAGGTCAATGCCGCAATCATTATCATGTTGGCGTATTCGGCTAAAAAGAATACGGCGAAAGCCATGCCTGAGTAGTCAACGTGAAAACCTGCGACGATTTCTGATTCGCCTTCTGCTACGTCAAACGGCGCACGGTTGGTTTCTGCAACACCGGAAATAAAGTAAACCACAGCAAGCGGCAGCAATGGGATTAAGAACCAGCTGAAAAAGCCACCCGATTGCGCGCGCACAATATCGCCTAAGTTAAGGCTACCTGACACCATCAGAACGCCAATCAGTGCAAAGCCCATTGCAATTTCGTAGGCAACGATTTGCGCCGCCGAACGCATAGCGCCCAAAAATGCATATTTAGAGTTGGATGCCCAACCTGCGATGATTACTCCGTAAACACCTACTGATGTCATGGCCAAAACATATAGAAGGCCTGCGTTTAGATCAGCCAAGACCCAACCATCCGCAAACGGGATGACGGCCCAAGCCGCCAGTGCTGGAGCCAACGATAAAATTGGCGCAACCAAAAACAAAAAGCGTGATGAATTAGTTGGAATGATGACTTCTTTTGTCATCAGTTTGAACATATCAGCGAAAGGTTGACCCATGCCTTTCCAGCCAACCCGGTTCGGGCCAACTCGAACTTGCATTCGACCAATAACTTTGCGTTCGGCCAATGTCAGATAGGCCACACATATGATTAGTGGCAACATCACTACTACTATTTTGAGGAGCGTGACTACTGTGAGTATTAGACCATCTAGCATTAGCTTTTACTCACTTGGATTGGGCCAAACAAATCACCCAAGGCTTGAGTCTGCGGCAAACCTGCTGGCACCCAAACACAAGCATCCGGTACGCTGTTGTCAACCTTAGCGGGCAAGGTCGCTGAACCATCATCTTGTGTCACTTTTACTGTGTCACCATCGTTGATGCCCAGCTTTTGCATGAGGGAATCAGCCATCGACGCAAATGCTTGTTTACCATCGCTCGAATTTTGCAATGGTTGCGACCGTCTGACTAATGGATCAGTTGCATAGATTGGCGTCTCTCCAGCGCGTAGTAATTCCGCTTGCGCTGGTGCTTGGTAATTTAGATTGCTGCCATCTGACCCATTTAGATTGTTCAGCTGTACTTGACCGCACTGTTGTTGAATTTCCTTAGTAATGACTTCTGGGCTATCAAAGTTAAAGCCATCAAGTGATAATTTCTCGGCAAGCACGCGGAGGATCTTCCACGCTGGCCGAGCATCACCTGGAGGAGTTGCTACACCCTTAACTGTTTGCCATGCGCCAGTGGCATTAACAAATGTGCCGTAACACTCCGGGAACTGCGCCATTGGCAAAATCACCGCGGCATGCTCGCTTATGCTGCTCGTCATATACGCACTAATAGCGACCACATCATCGGCATGAGAAAGCGCCTGTACCGCTTTTGCCGGGCTGGCTGCATCGAATTCAAGTTCAGCCCCAAGTAATAGATATCGTTTTTTACCGCCTGTCAGCATATCCGCAGCATTTTGCCCCGTCTCTGCAGCAGTTGTTGCAGCACCTAAAGCCTTGCCACCCGGACCACGATGTGGCACCACACCAGCCAACCAAGCACCCGCTGTATTAGCTCGCTCAGGCAACATTGATAGCGTGCTATTAGTCGCTTTGGCTAAGGCTGCAGCTAAATAATGCAATACAGAATATGCAGGATGCTGTACAGAAATATTACCTAGCAACACTGCAGCACGATCAGCGTTGTTTAGATCAACAGCGATTGACTTGTGTTGCTCTTGAACATTAACAGAACCTGCATCGCCAAGCTGTGAGACATCAGCGCCTGCAGCAACTGCAATTGCCATAAGCTCATTCACCATATGATCGGCACGCGTTGTAATCGACGTGGCGGCATCAAAGTGCAATGGGAACGCACGAGGGTTTAGGAAACTGATATTACCACCGGCCATAGCGGATTTTCGTAATCGCAGTGCAGCCAACGGCTGATCTTTACGGATATTAGAACCGATAAGCAATGCGGCATTCAGTGATTCAAGATCAGCAAGCTGCATACCTAGCCAAGGCATTACCGGCGCATCATCCTGTGTTGAGAAATCACTCTGCCCTAAGCGATGATCAATATTGTTTGTACCCAGTGCACGGCCCAATTTTTGTACAAGGTAGAGCTCCTCTAAAGTGGCGCTAGGCGATGCCAAGACACCAAGTTCCTGAGCGCTATCTTGCAATGCAGCCGCAGCCGCTTCCAGTGCCGTTGACCAATCCGTCTCTTGCAATTGACCATTCACCCGCACCATTGGAGCAGTTACACGCTCTTCACTTTTAAGCCCGGAATAACTAAAACGATCTCGATCAGCAATCCACACTTCGTTTATGGCTTCGTTGTCACGCGGTACAACACGATTAACCGTATTGCCATCAAGATGTACAAAGGTATTAGCACCAACTGAATCATGAGCCGATACCGACGGCTGCTGTCGCAGCTCCCAAGCACGAGCAGTAAAACGCGAAGGGCGCGCAGTGAGTGCACCCACTGGGCAAATATCAATAACGTTGCCTGAAACCTCAGAAACGACTGACTTTTCTATGTAGGTACCAATGCGCACGTTTTCGCCACGACCGGTTGCGCCAAGCTCACGAATACCCGCTATTTCTTCACCAAATCGCACACAACGCGTGCAGTGAATGCACCGTGTCATTTCCGTTGCGATCAATGGACCAATGTACTTGTCCATGACTACGCGCTTACCTTCCGTGTACTGCGATGCGCTTCCGCCATAACCCATGGCGACGTCCTGCAATTCACACTCACCACCCTGATCGCATATTGGGCAATCAAGCGGATGGTTAATTAACAAAAACTCCATCGTGCCTTGTTGAGCTTCACGCGCCAGTTTTGATTTGGTTTTAACAATCATGTCAGGCATACACGGCGTAGCGCATGCAGGCAATGGCTTCGGTGCTTTTTCTACCTCAACCAAACACATGCGGCAGTTGGCTGCCACCGAGAGTTTCTTGTGATAGCAAAAGCGAGGTACATCGATACCTGCGGCATCGGTAACCTCAATCAGCATCTGCCCTTTACGTGCAGATAACTCCTGACCATCAACCGTTATTTTTATGTCGTCGCTCATAGGGTATCGTGGTGTCGCTTAAGCTACTTGACCCAAACGCTCACCCACTAGGCTGCGCTTGTGTTCGATGTAGTATTCGAATTCAGGACGGTAGTGTTTAACAAAGCTTTGCACCGGCATAGCCGCAGCATCACCTAATGCACAGATGGTTCGGCCGGCGATCTTGCCAGCTACGTCTTCTAATTTGTCGATATCTTCTGGTAAGCCCTGCCCTTCCACTATGCGTGTCAGCATTCGGTAAAGCCAGCCAGTGCCTTCACGACATGGTGTGCACTGACCACACGATTCAGAGAAGTAGAAACGTGACAAGCGGCGCAAGGCTACAACCATATCGGTAGTTTCGTTCATCACGATGACTGCACCAGAACCCAACATTGAACCGACACCACTAATAGAGTCGTAATCCATATTGGTTTGCATCATCATGTCGCCCGGCACAACAGGAACAGATGACCCTCCGGGTATCACGGCTTTCAGCGGAATGCCGTCTTTCATACCACCTGATAGCTCAAGTAAATCACTAAACGGAGTACCCAGATTAATTTCAAAATTACCAGGTTTTGCAATATGGCCAGATACTGAAAAACATTTTTGACCGCCCGCTTTTTCGATACCCATATCGGCAAACCATTGGCCACCGTTGCGAATAATTGACGGTACAGATGCTACAGACTCAGTGTTATTGATCGTTGTTGGCTTGCCATACAAACCATAGTTAGCTGGAAAAGGCGGTTTGAAACGTGGCTGGCCTTTTTTACCTTCTAATGATTCGAGCAAAGCAGTTTCTTCGCCGCAGATATAAGCACCTGCGCCGAGAGTGCCAATCACTTCAATATCGATACCACTGCCTTTGATGTTCTTGCCAACAAAGCCTTGATCGTAAGCGATTTTAAGCGCTTCCATAAAGCGTTGGTAAGGCTCATCCATAAATTCGCCGCGCATGTAGTTGTAACCCACCGATGCTCGTATCGCGTAGCACCCGATCAACATGCCCTCCACTAAGGCATGAGGATTGAATCGAATCAGATCGCGATCTTTGCAGGTACCCGGCTCTGATTCGTCAGAGTTAACGACAAAGTAACTTTGCGGCGACTCTTTGGGCATAAAGCTCCACTTGAGCCCAGTTGGAAAGCCTGCTCCACCTCGACCACGCAAACCAGATGCCTTAACGATCTCAACAACGTCATCCGGGGTCATCTTTTCGTCGATAATTTTTTGCCATGCTTGATAGCCGCCGACTTTGAGATAGTTCTCGTAGGTCCAAGGTTGATCAAACTGCAGTGTGGTGTAGCACACTTGATTTTGTAGTAACTCGCTCATAACTGCGTCATTACTCCAGCGCGTCGAGGATCTCATCGACCGAGTCGGTGGTGAGATTCGTGTGGTAAACATGGTTAACTTGCATCATCGGGCCGCCTGAACATGCCGCTAGGCATTCCTCTTCAACCTTTAAAAAGATACGGCCATCTTCAGTGCTCTCGCCCAGTTTGATACCGAGCTTGTTTTCTACGTGCTCCACGATGCTGTCAGACCCCATCAACATGCAGCTGATATTGGTGCATATCGCAACATTATTGCGCCCACAAGGCTTGGTTTCATACATCGAGTAAAAGCTTGCGACTTCGTACACGGCAATCGGCGCCATATCGAGCATGACCGCAACTGCGTCCATAAGCTCAGGCGTTAAAAAACCCTTGTTTTGATGCTGAGCTGCACTCAGTGCACCCAGTACTGCACTCTGTTTTTGATTGTCAGGATATCGGCTGACCCAATCGGCTATTTCTTCGATCGTATGCGCGTTAAGCACCGTTGCCGGATCAGGCAGGGTGACGTCTGAAGGTGTAGAACTCATCGGTCGATCTCTCCAAACACGATGTCTTGCGTGCCAATGATCGCAACAACATCGGACAACATGTGCCCACGTGCCATTTCGTCAAGTGCGGCAAGATGTGGAAAACCAGGCGCACGCACTTTTAACCGATACGGCTTGTTAGCGCCATCTGACACGATATAGCAACCAAACTCACCCTTCGGATGCTCAACAGCTGCATAAGCATCACCTACTGGCAAACAAAAACCTTCGGTAAACAATTTGAAGTGATGAATCAATGCTTCCATATCGCCCTTCATCTCGGCGCGTTTTGGTGCAGAAATTTTGTGATCTTCTGTAAGGATCGGACCTGGGTTTTTACGCAGCCATTCACTGCACTGCTTGATAATGCTATTGGACTGACGCATTTCTTCGACACGCACGAGGTAACGATCATAACTGTCACCATTGGTGCCTACTGGAATATCAAAATTGATCTTGTCGTAGACTTCGTATGGCTGCTTTTTTCGTAAGTCCCACTCGATGCCAGAGCCACGCAACATTGGGCCAGTAAAGCCTAATTGAAGCGCTCGTTCTGGCGTGACCACCCCGATACCAACGGTACGTTGTTTCCAAATACGGTTGTCGGTAAGTAGTGTTTCGTACTCATCAACCAACTTCGGAAAACGAACAGTAAAATCATCAAGGAAATCCAGCATAGAACCTTGGCGATTTTCATTCATTTTGTTGGCATTGCTTTTACTACGCCAGCGTGACTCGGTGTACTGCGGCATGATATCGGGCAAATCGCGCGCTACGCCTCCGGGGCGGTAATAGGTAGCGTGCATTCGTGCACCGGATACCGCCTCGTAGCAATCCATGAGGTCTTCTCGCTCACGGAAGCAATACAAAAACATAGACATCGCTCCAACGTCGAGACCATGCGCACCCAGCCACATTAAGTGATTAAGGATACGAGTGATTTCGTCAAACATGGTACGAATGTACTGAGCGCGCAATGGTACTTCACAGCCTAGTAGTTTTTCGATTGCCATCACGTAGCCGTGCTCATTGCACATCATGGATACGTAATCGAGCCTGTCCATATAGCCGATGGTTTGGTTGTAGGGTTTACTCTCAGCTAACTTCTCAGTGCCACGATGCAATAAACCAATATGCGGATCAGCACGTTCAACCACCTCGCCATCCATTTCTAACACTAGGCGCAGTACGCCGTGTGCGGCAGGATGCTGTGGGCCAAAGTTAAGGGTGTAATTGCGAATCTCAGGCATTAGCTTGCCTCCGCTGCGTCGTCAGCATTGTCGGTCACTGAATCACTCACATAACGGGAGTCTTCACGAATGACACGAGGCACCAGCACGCGAGGCTCAATTGAGACAGGCTCATAAACCACGCGTTTTTTGATGGGATCAAAACGCATTTCAACGTTACCAATTAACGGGAAATCTTTGCGGAACGGATGCCCGACAAAACCGTAGTCAGTGAGGATACGACGCAAGTCGTTATGGCCATCAAACAAGATGCCGTATAAATCAAACGCTTCACGTTCGTACCAATCAGCGCAAGCATATTGCCCTGTTACCGACGGCACGATCGGAAAATCATTATCGACTGCATGACAACGAATCCGCAAACGCATGTTGTGATCAAGCGAGAGCAAGTGATACACCGCGGCAAAGCGTGGCTGATCAGAATCTGGCAAGCCCGTGTTATTGCTAAAACTAAGTGTACCGATAGAGTTAGCGTCAACGGCGCGGCTAAAGCTCGCTGAGCCACCGGTCTCGGTTGACCATTCAGCATCACCAAAGGTTGCGTAATCAACGCCACATAAATCGCTCATTTGCTTAAACGACAAGTTGGGATCGTCGTGTAACACCTGCAGGGTGTCTAGCAAATTATCAGGCGCAACATCGATGCAAAGCATATCAACGCAAACCTGACCATTAGCGGCATCGACGACCTCAGCCGGCAGTGCCTGTTGCAAACGTTCTAAGAGTTGTTCGGCCGTAACAGGCATAAGCTAGCGCGCTATCGTGTTAGTGGTACGAATTTTATTTTGCAGCTGAAGTATTCCGTACATCAGTGCTTCGGCAGTGGGTGGGCAACCCGGCACATAAACATCAACCGGAACAATCCGATCGCATCCACGTACAACCGCGTATGAATAGTGATAGTAACCGCCACCATTGGCACACGAACCCATAGAGATAACCCATTTTGGGTCAGGCATTTGGTCGTAAACTTTGCGTAGAGCAGGCGCCATTTTGTTTACTAGCGTGCCAGCAACGATCATGACATCCGATTGCCGCGGGCTTGGTCGAAAAATAACACCAAAGCGATCCAGATCATAACGAGCTGCGCCCGCATGCATCATTTCAACCGCACAGCACGCTAAGCCAAACGTCATCGGCCACATAGAACCGGTACGAGCCCAGTTAATTAGCTTGTCAGCAGAGGTAGTAACAAACCCCTCTTCAAGTACGCCTTCTATTCCCACTCAAGCGCCCCTTTTTTCCATTCGTAGATGAAGCCAATAACCAAAATAAACAGAAACAAAGCCATAGCAGCAAATGCCTGCCCACTGATGCTATCGAGCACAACAGCCCAAGGAATCAAAAACGCGATTTCAAGATCAAAGATAATGAACAGGATGGCAACAAGGTAATAACGCACGTCAAACTTCATGCGCGCATCTTCGAATGCTTCAAAACCACACTCATACGGCGAGTTTTTTTCGGCATTGGGGTTAGATGGACCAATCAACCTGCCCGCGTTAAGCAGGACAGCGCCCAAGCCAAGGCCAATCAAAATGAAGAGTAAAACTGGGAAATAATTAGCTAGCACGATATGTCAGTATTTTTGCTGCAATCAACCTGCTAATTATTGCAGATAATTATCACTTTCACAGAAAAATCGACCAATTGGAACGTAATTACTAACATAAGTAATATTCACTAGTAATTTCGTAGGCTCTCGAACGCGAACCTTTAGTCGGTGTGCTTAAAAATCAAACCGTGCTCAGCTAGCGGTCAATCAATACAAAAAGTGGTGCCGTCGCCCGGACTCGAACCGGGACAGCTTGCGCTACTACCCCCTCAAGATAGCGTGTCTACCAATTCCACCACGACGGCTCATTCTTTTTATTCTGCAGGCTGAGGGAGTGTTTCTTCGGCCGCAGCAGGCAATACCGCTTCAGAGTCTGTCACGCCTCCTGGCAAATCGCTCACTGCAGGCGCTGCTTCTTCTTCGATTGCGATGCTTTCCGTAACACTGCCCAGGTCGCTACCGTCTCGCTGCGCGGCAAGATAGAACAAGCCTAAGCTGGTTAGAAAAAACAGACCTGCCAAAACCGTGGTGAGTTTGGTCAAAAATGACGCAGATCCGCGCGCACCAAATACCGTAGATGACGCACCGGCGCCAAAGGCTGCGCCCGCATCAGCGCCCTTACCGTGCTGAATAAGCACAAGACCAATAACGCCTATTGCTAAGGCTACATGTATTACTAACGCAATTTGTTGCATAACTATCTCGATTTAGCTCGCGCTTATTAGTTTACGACTACTTTTTTCAAGCTGTCGCGTGACAAATGGCCAGAAAATCGTCGGCTTTCAACGACGCTCCGCCAATCAGGCCACCATCAATATCAGTTTGAGAAAACAACGTAGCCGCATTATCTGGCTTTACGCTGCCCCCGTAGAGAATGCGAAGTTTATCCGAACAGGCACTATCTAGCTTGCCTATTTTAGCCCGAATCATCGCATGAACGTCTTGCGCTTGCTCAGGCGACGCAGTTTTTCCTGTGCCGATAGCCCAAACCGGCTCATAGGCAACGACTGCATTATGAAAAGCTTCTATGCCGCCAACGTCGAGCAAGGCATCCAGTTGCGCACCAATTATGGCTTCGACCTGATCGCTTTCGCGTTCTTCAAGTGTTTCACCAACGCATAAAATCGGGCATAAACCGGCCTTTTGCACCGCTATTGCCTTGCTGGCCACCAACTCGCTAGATTCGGCAAAAAGTTGGCGCCGTTCGGAATGCCCAACGATAACATGCGTGCAAGCAAATTCGACCAGCATTCCCGGAGCCACCTCACCCGTGTAGGCACCACTCTCAAAGGCACTACAGTTTTGCGCACCTAGCAATAATCCTGAGCCTTTAATTGCAGAGGAGACATCAGCTAAATGGGCAAACCCAGGGCAAATCAGCACATCCACCTCGCCATTGTGACCCTTGGCTACGCTGTTGGCCAATGCAACGCTAGCTTCACGGTTGCCGTTTAGCTTCCAGTTCCCTGCAACCATCCTGCGACGACTAGTCAATCTAACCACTCCTGCCTAATTGTTAAAAAACGTTGTTACATCTAACTATTCTAACCCGGCACTTACGGCATCCGCTACCTGCTGACATATCTGCTCCACCTCTTTTGCATCAACGCCTTCAACCATTACTCTAACCAAGGGCTCAGTACCCGACGGGCGTAGCAGCACTCGACCATTATCGCCAAGCGTTGCCTCGGCGTCTTTTACAGCACTTTGTATGGTTGGCTGACTATCAAGATTAACTTTTTCGGCAATCGGCACATTAATCAACACTTGCGGATACATCTGTAAATCGTCCAGTAGATCCGCCAGTGGTTTACCACTTGTACGCATCACTGCTAGTACTTCAAGTGCCGCGACGATGGCATCGCCAGTGGTTACTCGATCAAGACAAATAATATGTCCTGAGTTTTCTCCGCCCAACTGCCAATCGTTTTTCTTGAGCAACTCCAAGACGTGACGATCACCAACAGCTGCACGCGCAAACGGGATATCACGCCGACCAAGCGCATGCTCAAAACCTAGATTACTCATTAGCGTGCCGGCAACACCGCCATGCATAGAGCCGCCTTCATTACGCGCACAGGCAAGCACATATAATATTTTGTCGCCATCAACAATTTCACCGCGATGATCAACCATGATCAAGCGATCACCGTCACCATCTAATGCTAAGCCAACATCTGCTTTTTCGAGTAACACGTGCGCACGCAAATTATCAGGTGCGGTAGCGCCACAGTCCTTGTTGATATTCATCCCATCGGGTTCTGCGCCAACTGATATAACAGTCGCACCCAACTCATCAAATACTCGGTGAGCTATGTCGTAGGCGGCTCCATTGGCCGAATCAACAACAATCCTCATACCAGTTAGTTTACGCCCAGCAGGAAATGTACTTTTACAAAATTCAATATACCGACCTGCTGCATCATCTACTCTAACTGCTCGGCCAAGCTCCGCAGAATCCACCGTTGTCATATCCTGCTTCATGGTCTCTTCGATAGCCAGCTCAACATCGTCGGGCAGCTTAGTACCTGCTGTCGAGAAAAATTTAAGCCCGTTATCGTAATAAGGGTTATGCGATGCACTAATAACGATGCCGGCAGCCGCGCGAAACGTGCTGGTGAGATAGGCCACAGCAGGCGTTGGCATTGGCCCGAGCATGCGACTATTAACCCCTGCCGATGCCAAACCCGCTTCTAATGCTGATTCAAACAAATAACCCGACACGCGAGTATCCTTGCCTATCAACACACTTCGATTGCCTTGTGACGCTAGCACCTTGCCAGCAGCCCAGCCTAGCTTTAAAACCGTTTCCGCCGTCATTGGGAACTTGCCTACGCGTCCACGTATACCGTCTGTTCCAAAATATTTTTTTGCCATTACCTGCACCTAATATAAAACTGCAATTTCCGTTTATGCCGTGATCGCGGCATGTACCCGTATAGCTTGTGCCATCTGCACAACATCGTGCACTCTAACAATGCTCGCGCCTTGCTCTATGCACCGCAAGGCAGCAACCACACTACCCATAGTCCGATCCAATTCATCATCACCCAGCATTTGCCCAATCATGCGTTTGCGCGACAATCCGATAAGCACTGGTGCAACGTCTGTCAGACTGGGCAAGCCTTCTACCAACGCGATGTTATGTTCCAATGTCTTGCCAAAACCAAAGCCAGGATCAATCAGCACTTGGGATTGATCCATACCGGCTGCTACACACTGTTCCAACCTGTTTTGCAGAAATTTACCAACCTCAGCAACTACATCCTGGTAACGGGGGTTACTTTGCATACTGCGTGGTGCACCCTGCATATGCATTAGACATACCGGCAAGCCCGATTCCGCTGCTATTTTTAAGGCATCAGGCTCTTGCAGCGCTCGCACATCATTAATTATCCCAGCACCCGCACGACTAACCGCCCGCATTACAGCTGCTTTACTGGTGTCGATCGACACAATGCAATCGAAACGACTGCAAACTGCCTCCAGCACCGGCATGACCCGATCCAGCTCTTGTTGCTCTGGCACTTCCGCAGCACCTGGTCGTGTGGACTCACCACCGATATCGAGAATATCGGCACCTGCAACGACCAAACTTTCAGCTTGCAGCATCGCATCGTCTAGCCCAACAAACCGGCCGCCATCGGAAAATGAATCTGGCGTGACATTGAGGATGCCCATGATTCTCGGCACATCCAAGCTCAATGACTTGTCACCGCAATTTAGTGTAATTCTTGAATGAGAATTTTTCACAGAGGCCATACGCAAAAACACCCGCTAGGCGGGTGCTTTAGTTGCTTTAAATACACTTGCTATATTCGTTGTAGCGATGGATCCCCGCCTTCGCGGGAATGACAGCAGACTAATGCAAGCCGCTTGGCGCGCCATCATCAATTGGCCCGTCTTCTTCATCGTCAGCCACATCCTGCGATGAAGTATCAGAATCATCCTTCCCCGAGGCTGCAGCACCACCACCTTGTGTATCGTCTCCGCCCCAATCGGCAGGCGGCCCTGGGTCTTTTCGATCCATCAATTTGTCTATTTGCGCCGCATCAATAGTTTCGTACTTGAGCAAAGCATCTGACATTGCATGCAGAATATCCAAGTTTTCTTTGAGGATCACTTCGGCGCGTTCGTAGTTGGTATCAATCAACAAACGAATTTCTTCATCAATCGTTTTAACAGTCGCTGCCGACATTGGATTGCCTTTGGTCGACGATTTACCGAGGAATACTTCGCCCTCTTCTTCGCTATAAGCAAGCGGGCCGAGCTTGTCAGACAAGCCCCAGCGAGTCACCATGTTGCGGGCAATCTCCGTTGCTCGCTCGATATCACTAGACGCACCAGTAGTCACTTGATCAGCACCGAATATCATTTCTTCTGCAATACGCCCACCATACAAGGTTGATATACGACACTCTAGCTCGAGCTTAGTGTTGCTATATCGGTCTTCTTCTGGCAGATACATCGTCACACCCAAGGCACGCCCTCGCGGAATGATCGTTACTTTATAAACGGGGTCGTGTTCGGGCACTAGGTGGCCAACAATCGCATGACCCGCTTCGTGATAGGCGGTGAGTTTCTTTTCTTTATCGCTCATCACCATGGACTTACGTTCAGCACCCATCATGATTTTGTCTTTGGCACGTTCGAAGTTGCCCATATCAACCGTTTTTTCGTTAGCGCGAGCGGCAAAGAGTGCTGCCTCGTTAACCAAGTTGGCAAGATCAGCACCTGAAAAGCCTGGCGTACCACGTGCAATCAGATCTGGACGTACATCTTCATCTAATGGCACTTTTTTCATGTGTACACGCAGTATTTGCTCGCGGCCTCGCACATCGGGAAGCGGCACTACCACTTGGCGATCAAAACGGCCTGGGCGTAGCAGCGCTGGATCGAGTACATCTGGACGGTTAGTAGCAGCGATGACAATAACGCCTTCGTTACCTTCAAAGCCATCCATTTCAACCAATAACTGGTTTAGCGTTTGCTCACGCTCATCGTGTCCTCCACCAAGGCCTGCACCACGGTGACGACCCACAGCGTCGATCTCATCGATAAAAATAATGCAAGGTGAATGCTTCTTTGCTTGCTCAAACATGTCGCGTACACGTGACGCACCTACACCAACAAACATCTCAACAAAATCAGAACCTGAAATCGTGAAAAACGGCACTTTAGCTTCGCCAGCGATGGCCTTTGCTAGCAAGGTTTTACCAGTACCGGGAGAACCTACCATCAGCACGCCGCGTGGAATTTTGCCACCCAGTTTTTGAAACTTGCCAGGATCACGCAAAAATTCAACTAATTCTGATACTTCATGTTTGGCTTCTTCTACACCGGCAACATCCGCAAATGTCACCTTAACTTGATCTTCGTTAAGTAGGCGTGCCTTACTCTTGCCAAATGACATCGCGCCTCGGCCACCGCCACCGCCCTGCATCTGACGCATGAAGAATACCCACAAACCAATGATGAACAAGAAGGGCAACCAGTTAATAAACACGCTTAGCAACAGGCTTGGGTTTTTGGGGGGAACGCGTTCGAACGTAACGCCCGCATCTTTCAGCTCGCCAATCAGAGAACTATTATCTGTTTCTGGGCTGTAAGTAGTGTAAGCACGATCCTTGTCGAACAAGGTGATTTTGGTTTCATCAAATTTCACATGATCAACGCTGCCGGTGTCGACACGTTGCATAAAATCAGAATAGGCGATCGTATCGGACGATACGCGCTGGCTACCGAGGTTATTAAATACCGTCATCAGGATGACGGCAATTACTACCCACAGGAGCACATTTTTTAATAGATCGTTCAAATTAACCTCTCTGAGGGGGCATCAGCGCCCACTCTATCGCCAAAAAATTTGGCCACGTACGGACCAACATCATATCAAGTTCCTCGCCACAGCATAGATTTCGCGGCTGCGTGCTCGTGAAGCCGCTGGTTTTCGTAGTTTTACGCTATGAAAACGTGCTCTCATGTCGCGAATGTAGGCGTCAAAGCCCTCACCTTGGAACAATTTGACCGCAAAAGCTCCTTTTTCGTTCAGAACTGTGCCAGCAATATCCAACGCCAGTTCTGCCAACCCCATCGCACGGGCCTGATCACTGACAGCCACCCCTGATATATTGGGCGCCATATCAGACAATACAAGGTCAGCTCCACGATTTCCTAGTGCGGCTTCCAACTTCTGCAAAACAGCTTCTTCGGTAAAATCTCCCTGAATGAACTCCACACCGTTCAAGCCATCCATTTCTAGTATATCGGTTGCCACTATACGACCGCGTTCACCCAGTTTTGCTGAAATATACTGCGTCCAGCCACCTGGGGCTGCGCCCAACTCCAACACCGCCATTCCAGGCTTTAGCAGATCATCTTTCTTATCCAGCTCAATTAACTTGTAAACTGCGCGCGAGCGATACCCATCGGCCTGTGCCTGCTTTACATGCGGGTCGCCAACGTGTTCTTTCATCCAGCGGTCGCTACTTTTGCTACGGCTTTTCTTCACGTTACGACTCACGAGATGCTCAGACCGATTACACTGTGTCTATATGGATCTAAAGTGTAGGGTATGTTCGCCCTGCTGCCAGAATATAACTCGCTGTCCTAATTGAACGGTAACGTCGCGCGGTAACCAAATTGACTGACTTAAATAAACAACAGTTGCAATTTTTAAAGAAACTAACCCACCCGCTAAAACCGGTGGTTCGTACCGGCCAGCATGGCCTAAGCAACGCTGTGTTGGTGGAACTGGACAAAGCGCTGATTCACCATGAGCTGATAAAAATCAAAATTGGCACTGCCGACAGAGACGAACGTGACACCTTGCTAGCCAAAATGCTCGAAAAATCCGGCGCATCCTTGGTTCAGCAAATTGGAGGCACCGCTGTGTTATTCAGACGTAACAAGAAGAAGCCGGTGATTGAGTTGCCAAGGTAAGCCTTAATTAGCCACAGTATCGGGTAAAAATACCGACACTCGCAATCCGCCCAAACGGGTTGACGCGCTAAATTCTAGCGTCCCATCGTAGGTATCAACGATATCCTTAACAATTGATAGGCCCAGCCCATGGCCGGATACCGACTCGTCTAAGCGCACACCGCGCTGCGTAAGACGTGAGAATTCATCCGGCGAACACCCTGGGCCGTCATCCTCGATATCAAGCATGACACCATTGGCCTCGCGCACTGTTAGCATAACGACGGAGCTTGCCCACTTGGTGGCATTGTCGAGAAGGTTACCGATCAGTTCCAGCATGTCTTGTCGATCGTGAATCAACGCTACACCTGGTGCAATGGTGTGCCTAATGTCAACGTTTTTCTCGGAGTACTCTTGCTTTAACAATCCACATAAAGCGGGCAGTTCTTCTTCTAGATCAAAAAGCTGCCCTGCAGCACTGCGCCCTGCCAATCTTGCTCGCTTGAGCTCACTTTCAATTAATTGACGGATGCGCTCCGAATTTTGCGTAATCGCCAGTTGTTGTTCGCTCGAATGGCCGCCATCGGCTGCTTCACTACTGCGTAACAGTAAATTAAGCGGTCCCTTCAAAGAATGCGCTAAATTTCCTACGGAGTTTCTCGATTGTTTTAAGCGTTTATCAAAGCGCAATAACAGTCGATTGAATTCCTGCACCAGGGGTAATATTTCAGAGGGCACGTCTTCGGAAAGCGATACTGCCTGCCCGTGTTCAAGCTTATTCATATCACTGCGAATCACATCAAGCTTTTGCACTGAGCGTCGCACAATCAGATGCTGGACAGTCAACAAGGCGACTAGCAGCAGCCCTGAAATGGCCGCGAAGTACCACTTGAATATCGTCAACCTTTCCCGTATCGGGGTAATGTCTTCGGCAATACCAATAGTAAAACCATGGCCTTGCTTGGAAAAACCGCCCAACCACAGCAAAAGCGGCTCACCAGCCACACCTACTATTTCAATTTTGCGGAGCTGTCCTGCGGCTAACGCTGGCACAGGCAACGACTGCTCCCATGCAGATCGCGAGGTAATTTCTCCGCTAGTCTCTTCTAACTTAATGACGTAGTACTTGCCGGAAAATGGCTCTTCGTAAGCGGGATTAAGGCGCGACTCGCCCAAACGAGGTTGATCAAGACCGAGTTCAGGAAAATCGATCGCCGCAACCAAGCTATCGGCGTCTGTGCGTAAGCGACTATAGACAAAGCTATCGGTGAGCAAAGAACTGGCAAGCGAGCCTGCCCACCAAAACAGCAGCATCAAAAAAGCTAGGCTAACAACCAGCCCTAGTTGCAGGCTACGCTCGAGTGAGTTCAAGTGGTAGGGTCATTAAATACATAGCCCTGCCCGCGCTTGGTTAGGATCATGTGATGGCCGATTTTTTCGCGCAGTCGTCGAACGTACACTTCGATTAAATTACTATCGCGCTCCGAATCCTGATCATAAACGTGATCAGACAAATTGGTTTTGGACAATATTTTACCGGTGTTAAGCATCATGTAGCGCAGAAGCCTAAACTCGGTACCAGTTAACTGCTGCGACTCGTCGTCAGCAACTTTTACCTGCTGGGTATCTTCATCCAAGCGCAGCGTGCCTGTCTCAATACTGTGAGACATCTTACCGTGCTGGCGATAAATTAATGCCCGTATGCGAGCGATCAATTCTTCTATATGAAAGGGCTTGCCAAGGTAGTCATCTGCGCCGGCTTTAAAGCCATCAACCCGTTCGTACCAGGCATCGCGTGCGGTTAATACGATCACAGGCACGCGATTTTTCTGTTTGCGCCATGCGGCTAGTATTTCCAAACCAGATTTTTGCGGTAAGCCTAAATCGAGCACAATGGCATCGTAGGGTTCGGATCCCCCTAAAAATTCACCGTCTATGCCGTTATCAGCCACATCCACAGCAAACCCCGCTTTAACGAGATCCGCTCTAAGATAGTTGGTGAGTTCGGCATCATCTTCGATCAGTAGCAGACGCACCGGCGTGGTTTCCGTGTTTAAAGAGAGCGCGCAGTATAACGCGCGTAAAGATTATGCGAATGCCTAAAACTA
>CALGND010000022.1 GCA_937958675.1 uncultured Granulosicoccaceae bacterium | reverse complement strand
TTCCCGGAACTACCGGATAGCTTGCGTTACTAAGGCTTAACGGCACAGACCTTGTAATGATCTTGGTCTGGCCAGATCTGCATTATTTGCCGTAATAAACCCTTGGAGGTTATCAGTGGGTAGCAACATGATTGATTTTTTTTCTTGTACAAGGTGCTATAAGCCAAATCGTAGGCTAAGCCAACTATTCCATTTTATTGGCGTAGCGGCACTGATAGCTGCACCGATTTTGACACAGGCAGCTGAGCCTACTCATGGTTTATCCAAATATGGCGATCTAAAATACCCCGCTGACTTTACACATTTTGAATACACCAATCCTGATGCGCCGAAGGGCGGGCAGGCGATACAAGCATCGCTTGGTACCTATGACAATCTCAATCCCTTTATTTTGAAAGGGGTTGCTGCGGCCGGCGCTGGCAGCATATATGACACGCTTACCGTAAGTAGCGGTGATGAGGCATTCTCAGTGTATGGCTTAATCGCTGAAACAATGGAAGTGCCAGATGATAAGCGATGGGTCATTTTTAATTTACGCACCGAGGCCCGATGGCATGATGGTGTGGCCTTAACTGCTGAAGATGTTGTATGGACATTTGATACGATAAAAAGCAAAGGCCATCCGTTTTATAAATCCTACTTTGCTGCAGTTGTTAAAGCGGAAATGCTTGATACCCACAAGGTGAAGTTTCATTTTAGTGAAGGCAACAACGGTGAGTTGCCTTTAGTTATTGGGCAGTTGGCAATTTTGCCAAAGCATTTTTGGGAAGGTCGGGATTTTGAAAAAACAACGCTCGACCCTTTGTTGGGTAGCGGGGCCTATAAAATTGGCAAAATTGATCCAGGCCGCTCTATCAGCTATGAGCGTGTGACAGACTACTGGGCGCAAAATTTACCTGTAAATAAAGGGATCAATAATATCGACGTATTGGGTTATGACTACTATCGTGACTTAACTGTCGCACTTGAAGCGCTAAAAAGTGGTGATGTTGATTTTCGTATCGAATACATCTCTAAAAACTGGAAAACCGCATACGATTTTCCAGCGTTGGAGGCAGGTCATGTCGTCAAAGAAGAAATACCTGATCAAAGCACTCAACGAATGCAAGCGTTTGTATTAAATTCGCGCAAGTCAAAGTTTTCAGATGCTCGTGTTCGCGAGGCTCTTGGGTATGCATTCGACTTTGAATGGATGAACAAAAATTTGTTCTATGGTGCATATCAACGCATAAACAGTTATTTCCAAAACTCTGAGTTTATGGCTACTGGGTTGCCAGAAGGAGATGAGCTGGAAATTCTTGAGAAATATCGCGATCAACTGCCAGCGTCTGTTTTTGATACTCCATATACACTGCCTGTTAACGACGGCAGTGGAAACATACGTAAACAATACCGTAAAGCACTGGGGCTTTTTAAAGAAGCTGGATGGGAAGTACGTGACGGTAAGATGACCAACATAAGCTCCGGCGAAGTCATGGAGATTGAGCTGGTTATCGCTCAACCGAGCGTTGAGAAAATTGGTTTGGCCTTTAGAAAAACGCTTGAACGGCTAGGTGTTGAGCTAAAAGTGCGTGTTATAGATAGCTCTCAATATGAAAAACGGGTAGAAGATTTTGACTACGACATGCTCGTGTTGGGTTGGGCGCAATCTGACTCACCCGGCAATGAGCAGTTTGACATGTGGAGTTCAGCTGCGGCCGATGAGCCAGGTTCAAGGAATTATGTTGGTATAAAAAACCCGGTCATCGATGAACTGATCAAGCTCATTGTTGATGCGCCAAGCAGGGAATCACTTGTCTCGGCAACTAAAGCACTGGATCGTGTTTTACTTCACAATCATTATGTCATCCCTCAGTATTTTGGGCCTACATACCGAGTTGCGTATTGGAATAAATTTTCAAGGCCAGAAATTGCTCCAACTAAATCATTAGGTTTTAACACCTGGTGGATTGATCCAGAAAAAGAAGCAAGCCTGCCTTGATGATCTATAACTGTTTTATACGGACTGAATAAAACACATTATGCTGGCTTATATTGTCAGGCGTCTTGTCTTAATAGTCCCCACTTTGCTGGGGATTATGATCATCAATTTCGTCATTATTCAATCAGCACCGGGTGGCCCGGTCGAACAGATGATCGCCCAGCTAAAAGGGCGGGCAGTGGACGCCACTGCACGAATCTCCGGAGAGAGTACTGATACTGGCCAGTCAAATAATAGCTCCAGTACCTCATCCGTATACAGAGGTGCCCGTGGCCTCGACCCTGATTTAATCAAAGACATCGAAAAGCAATATGGTTTTGATCAACCTGCTCATGTGCGGTTTGTGAAAATGATTAAGGATTATGTTCGCTTTGATTTTGGTGATAGTTTTTTTCGAGATCGTTCAGTGGTGGAGTTGGTCAAAGATAAGATGCCAGTATCGATATCATTGGGGTTGTGGACAACTCTATTAGTGTATTTAATCTCGATTCCGCTCGGAATAAAAAAAGCAGTTAGGGATGGAAGCACATTTGATGTGTGGACAAGCGCGTTGATCATTATTGGTTATGCCATTCCAGGGTTTTTGTTTGCAATAATGCTTATCGTTTTGTTTGCCGGCGGTAGTTTTGTAGATTGGTTTCCCTTGCGCGGAATTACATCAGATAATTTTAGTAGCATGAGCTGGGGTGCAAAAATACTTGATTACTTCTGGCATATGGCTTTGCCCATTACCGCGATGGTCATTGGCGGTTTCGCCAGCTTAACGATGCTTACCAAAAATTCATTTCTCGACGAAATCAATAAACAATACGTGCTAACTGCGAAGGCCAAAGGTTTAAGTGAAAACCAGGTGCTATATGGCCATGTATTTCGAAATGCAATGTTGATTGTAGTCGCGGGATTTCCTAGTGCGTTTGTCGGAATATTGTTTACAGGCTCATTGCTAATAGAGGTGATATTTTCACTTGATGGGCTGGGTTTGCTGGGTTTTGAAGCTGCAATTAACAGAGATTATCCGGTGATGTTCGGCACGCTGTTTTTCTTTACATTGCTTGGTTTGATCATGAACATCTTGGGTGATGTGATGTATATGGTGATCGATCCACGTATTGATTTTGATAAGCGAGATTTTTAATGTCTCGTTGGTCGCCCATTGCTCAGCGTCGCTGGAGAAATTTTAAGGCCAATCGGCGTGGTTGGTATTCGCTATGGTTGTTTTTAATTATTTTTATATTATCGTTGTTTGCCGAATTTATCGCCAACGATAAACCGCTGTTGGTAAACTACGAATCAAGTTACTATTTTCCCGTATTCAACGATTACCCTGAAACAACCTTTGGCGGAGATTTTGATACCGCTACAGATTATCGTGATCCATACATTGCCGAAATAATTAATGAGAAAGGTCACATGGTGTGGCCGCCAATTCGCTATAGCTTTGATACGGTTAATTATAATTTGCCAGTGCCTGCGCCCGCACCGCCTTCGCGTGACAATTGGTTAGGAACCGACGATCAGGCTCGCGATGTTATGGCCAGAGTGATCTATGGTTTTAGAGTGTCGGTGCTGTTTGGCCTCACCCTCACGATATTCAGTAGCATCATCGGCGTAGCAGTGGGTGCGATTCAAGGGTATGTGGGTGGATGGGTAGATTTAATCGGTCAGCGTTTTATGGAAGTTTGGTCAGGCTTGCCAATGCTTTACCTGCTCATCATTATGGCCAGTATTGTAGAGCCCACGTTTTGGTGGTTGCTAGGATTAATGCTGCTTTTTAGTTGGATGTCCTTGGTAGGAGTAGTGCGCGCTGAGGTGCTGCGTGCTAGAAACTTCGATTATGTTAAGGCTGCACGTTCATTGGGTGTTAATCGTTGGACTATTCTGTTGCGTCATGTGTTGCCTAACGCGATGGTAGCAACACTAACCTTCATGCCGTTTATTCTTAATAGTTCTATTACTACCCTAACATCGCTGGATTTTCTTGGTTTTGGTTTACCGCCTGGCTCCGCCTCCCTAGGAGAGCTGTTGGCGCAAGGTAAGAACAATCTACAGGCACCTTGGTTGGGCATAACAGCATTTGCCGTGTTGGCATTGATGCTGAGCTTGTTGATATTTATTGGTGAAGCGATTCGAGATGCGTTTGATCCGCGAAAGGCGTTTCGATAATGAGTGATGCTATCCTATCTGTTAACAATCTATCCATTGGCTTTCGCACACGTGATAGCGTCAATACAGTTGTTAACAATATTAGTTTCGATTTACATGCTGGCGAAACTCTGGCCTTGGTTGGTGAGAGCGGCTCGGGTAAGTCGGTAACCGCTTTATCGGTTATGCAATTGCTGCATCCCGATCAAGTCGTATACCCCAATGGCAGTATCCGATTTAAAGGGCAAGAAGTTATTGGTGCATCAAAGGCCGATTTACGTATCATGCGTGGTGATCGTGTAGGCATGATCTTTCAAGAGCCAATGACTTCGCTTAATCCTCTGCATACCGTCGAAAAACAAATTGGCGAAGTCCTGTTGTTGCATAAAGGCTTAGACAAGGCTGATGCGCGAGAACGTATTCTCGAGCTACTAGAGCTAGTGGGTTTGGATCAAGTTGCTGAACGCTTGCAGGCCTATCCACATCAACTCAGTGGTGGCCAGCGGCAGCGCGTAATGATTGCGATGGCCTTGGCAAATGAGCCGGACATTCTTATTGCAGATGAACCTACGACGGCTTTAGATGTGACTGTGCAAGCGCAGATTCTTACGTTATTGGACAGTTTGCAAAAACGCTTAGGCTTGGCGGTGTTGTTAATCACGCATGATCTTACTATCGTTCGCAACGTAGCACATCGAGTGTGTGTGATGAAGGAAGGTGTCATTGTTGAGCAGGGCGACACTGAGTCTGTATTCAATACGCCGCAGCACGAATACACGCAAGCGCTTCTAAATGCAGAGCCTTCTGGCACAGTAAATAAAGTTAATCAGAATATTGCCCCCATTCTTGTTGCCACGGATATGCGAGTCTGGTTTCCGATAAGAAAAGGCTTTTTCAGGCGTACTACTGGACATGTTAAAGCAGTAGATGGAATCTCCCTGGATGTTCGCCCCGGCGAGACAGTGGGAATTGTAGGTGAGAGTGGTTCAGGGAAAACAACCTTGGCGCAAGCCATCATGCGCTTAATACCATCACAGGGCACGATTATGTTTGACGGGCAAGACATTTCAGATCTTGCTGGCGCTGATCTCAAACCCTTAAGGCGGCACATGCAGTTTGTGTTTCAAGATCCCTACGGCAGCCTTAGCCCGCGGATGTCGGTTGGGCAAATTATTCTTGAGGGCTTACATGCGCACAGCTTATCCGAAGGTGCTGAATCTGATAAAAATATTGTCGGCAACTTGTTGGAGCAAGTTGGCTTAGAGGCTAGCGTTGCCAATCGTTACCCGCATGAGTTTTCAGGTGGCCAACGACAGCGTATTGCGATAGCGCGAGCAATGATTGTAAAGCCCAAGCTTATCGTGCTCGACGAACCTACCTCAGCACTCGACCGAGCAGTACAGGTGCAAATGATAGACTTACTACGTGAATTGCAGTGCCAACATCAACTAGCGTATATGTTTATTAGCCATGACTTGCGAATGGTTAGAGCGATTGCCAATAAAGTCATCGTAATGCGACAGGGGCGGGCAGTTGAAATTGGCGATGCTGACCAATTATTTGACAGGCCACAGCACGAATATACACGTGAGCTACTCACAGCAGCCTATACGTCTCGGGTGGAAACTCCAAGTTGAAACTCAATGGCTTAGTTGCAAAGTACGTCATAGGCTCAACTTTATTTCTAATTATCAGGAACTTCCTCGTATAGCTTCGATTCTATAGGCGGACACTCTATAATCCACTTTGATCCACCGAGAAGCTACAAAAGATGAACTTGTTCCCCGAAACCTTACGAAAGTGCATGTTGGCGTGTGCGCTTGTTACAGCGATATTGCTACCTACACAATATTTGAGTGCTGCCAGCGTTGATGACAGCTGGGCCGATATTGTCAAAGAAGCGCGTGGCCAAACGGTGTATTTTAATGCGTGGGGCGGTAGTGATCGTATCAACGCATACTTGGAGTGGGCTGGCAAGCAATTAAAGAGTGAATATGGCCTTACACTCACTCACGTAAAAATCGGCGATATAGCCGAAGTAGTGGGTCAGTTAGAAGCCGCTAAAGCGGTGGGTCGCGATATCGACGGTAACGTCGATTTAATGTGGGTCAATGGCGAGAACTTCGCGGCTCTTAAGCGCAATGAACTATTGTTTGGCTCATTCACCCAACTATTACCTAACACTGCATATGTCAAGCAAGCGCCCTCTATCACTCATGATTTTTCCGTTCCGGTTGAAGGTCTGGAATCTCCTTGGGGTGGAGCGCAGCTTGTATTTATCTATGATTCCGCTGTCACTGAAACTCCACCTCAGTCAGCTACTGAATTGCTTGAGTTTGTTAAAGAGGGCGGCCGATTTAGCTATCCAGCGCCACCCGCATTTCATGGTACCACCATGGTAAAGCAGTTTTTGAGTGAGCTCACTGCCGATAAGGCTGCTCTTGCAAATCCTGTTGCTGAAGCTGATTTCGATGCAGTGACAAAGCCATTGTGGGCCTATCTTGATGAGCTACATCCAATGTTATGGGGCAAGGGTGAGAGTTGGTCAACCAGCGGAGAGCAAACTCGACAAATGCTAGACGATGGCGAAGTTGATATCGCGATTTCGTTTAACCCTAATGAAGCGACTGCTGCAGTTAAGTCTGGCCAACTTGCAGATACGGTTCGCACTTATACCTTTAGTGAAGGCACCATAGGAAATACCCACTTTGTGACTATTCCCTACAACGCGAAAGCGGCAGCTGGTGCTATGGTTGCAGCCAACTTTTTAGTGTCGCCAGAGGCTCAGGCGCGTAAAGCTGATCCAGAATTCTGGGGTGATCCAACGGTTCTTGATATCGATTCGGTGCCAGCAGATATGCAAGCTAAATTTAATGCTATCGATATCGGCGTTTGGGCTTTGCCATTAGCAAGCGGCAAAACCTTGAGCGAGCCACATGCATCTTGGGCTCAAGCGCTCGAAGCGGCATGGATAGAGCGCTACGGCCAATAAGCGTTTTTTTAGATAAACTTATAACTGAAGCGGTGCCACATACAGTATCCAGCGATCGGGCTTTACCGGTGCTTGCGGCTATTGGTGTGGTGCTGTTGTTTTCGACGCCATTGCTCATTGGCCTTACCGGTACAATAGCACCAGCTTTTGGATTGATGCCGGAGCTCGCTCCGGGCAATGGCTTTGCGCAACTACTAGAAGATCCTCGCTTTCTCCCCGCGCTTAAACTCACTATTAAAACGGGTGTCATTGCAACTTTGCTTGTGCTGTTATTTACGGTGTTAGCCTTGGTGTGCTTGCACAAAACAGCTTGGTGGCGATGGATGCTTGCCGCCTTGCCGCCACTACTTGCGATACCACATGCTGCCTTGGCCGTAGGGCTTGTGTTTCTAGTGGCGCCTAGTGGTTGGATAGTGCGATTGTTTTCGCCTTGGTTAACAAGTTGGGATCGGCCACCTAGCGATTGGGTAGTTCCAGATGCGGGGGGATGGTCATTAATTGCTGGGCTAGTGATGAAGGAAGCGCCATTTCTATTACTCGCCGCTGCAGCGCAGCTACCAAGGCTGAATGTAGACGCCTTACTCAAGATCGGCTTAACCTTGGGTTATTCACCTGCACGTTGTTGGAGCCGTTTAATATTGCCGACAATGTATCCACGTATACGCTTAACGTTATTCGTGATCTTGGCGTTCAATTTAAGTGTGGTTGATATGGCTTTGTTGCTTGGGCCGGGCAACCCGCCTACGTTGTCAGTATTATTGTTGTCATACGTTAATGAACCTGGTTTTAGAGCGGCTGCTTCTGCTGGGGCGTTAATTCTGGCCGTTGGCATGGCGGTGCTCTTTGTTGTTGTGATGTTGCTTGAAAGGCTGATAGCTCGATTGGCGAATCAGCGCCGCGAAAGTGGTCACAGGGGTCATGGCAGTGGCTTGTTTCGTCAGATCGGAAAGTATTTAGTGCTGGCGTTGACCCTTTGCAGCATATTAACGATTGTCGCATTGTTGTTGTGGAGTTTCACTCAGCGTTGGCGGTTTCCGTCAGTGCTGCCGGATACGTTCACTAGCCGCCACTGGTTGGGCCGAAGTGACTTATTACTTGACCCACTTTTGGCGACGATACTTTTTGCTTTGTTTAGCAGTATCGCCACGTTAGTTGCTGCGGTTGTTTGGTTGGAAGCTGAACGTTTGGGTGCGGTTAAAAAAATTGATTGGTTATGGTATGTGCCATTATTCATTCCTCAAATTACTCTATTGTTTGGCTGGCAGGCGGCCAGTTTGATCTCCGCTACAGATGGTTTATGGATTACGGTTGCGTATGCGCATTGGGTTTATACATTGCCTTATGTTGTGCTGATTCTGGCGGTAGCTTGGCGTGAGCTTGACCCTAATTGGAATAATGCGGCGTCCGTTTTAGGCGCAGGCTACTGGAAGGTGTTATTTCGTATCCGTTTACCGTTGTTGATTAAACCGGTATTGCAAGCGATGGCCGTAGCGGTTGCTGTTAGTGTCGCTCAATACTTACCCACGGCCTTGCTCGGCGCTGGTAGGCATAACACCTTAGCGATCGAAGTAGTTACAAGTTTTGGTGGTGTTGATCGTCGGGTTATTGCTACATTAGCTGTATTACAAAGTTTGCTGCCACTTATTGTATTTTCACTAGCGTTGTTTATCCCTGCCGCAATGCAACAAAAGCAACGCTCATGAACGCACTGCGTATAGAACAACTCACGATATCCTTGCCCCATGGTGTAAAGCTGTGCGATCAACTCTCGTTTACGATTGAGCCAGGACGAGTACTAGCCTTGATGGGCCCCAGTGGCAGCGGTAAATCTTCCATTCTTAGTTGGATCACTGGGACATTGGCTACAGAAATTAATGCCACTGGTAAGCTTTGGTTGGGGGACGTATCTTTGGAGAACGTGCCTACCGAAAAAAGGCGTCTTGGCCTAATGTTACAACAGGACTACTTATTTCCTCATATGTCAGTTGCACAGAATCTTAAGTTTGGCTTGCAATCAGGAGATAAGGCCGAACGCGAGCAAAAAATTTCCGAGAGCTTAAGTAATGCTGGTCTTGCCGCTCTGCAGAATGCTAACCCAGCTACTTTAAGTGGTGGACAGCGATCGCGCGTCAGTTTGTTACGTTCGCTTTTATCAGAACCGTGTGCGTTATTGCTTGACGAGCCTTTTGCACGGCTTGATTCCCAGCTTCGTCAGCAAATACGCGAATTTACCTGGGATGCATGTAAAGAGTTGCCAGTACTTCTTGTCACGCATGATAAAGCGGATATCCCTGTCCACGCTGATGTGTTAGAGCTGATAGATCACTATGCTTGATAAACACATCGTTCCTATTCTGAAACCTCGCCTTGCCAATGTAGCTAAGCGCTTGCAAGATGCGGGTATTGCTGCTGACCATGTCACTCTAGCAGGCTTTGTTGTAGGCGTAGCGTGTGTGCTTATGCTCAGTGTGGGGCAGTTTGGTATCGCATTGTTGCTGCTGTTAATTAATCGGCTTGCAGATGGCCTGGACGGCGAGTTAGCCAGGTTGTCTCAGCCCTCTGACGGTGGTGCTTATTTGGACATCACGCTTGATTTTATTTTTTACGCTGTGTTCCCGTTGGGCTTTGCATTCTATGCGCCATTAAGCAACGCATTGCCAGCTGCCGTGTTGATTGCAAGTTTTGTTGGCACCGGTGCAAGCTTTCTAGCGTTTTCCGGGCAGGCGGCGAAGCACGACATGGAACACCCTGATTTTGGCTACAAAGGTTTTTATTACCTTAATGGTTTAGCAGAGGGCACTGAGACAATATTGGTGTTTGTATTGATGTGTCTTCTGCCAAGCCAATTTGCGCTGATTGCCTATATATTTGCTGCTATCTGTGTGTTGACGGCCTTTAATCGTGTTGTTTTTGGTTATCTTTCGTTGGTACGTCAAAAAAAGTAGTAAAGAACGCAAAAAACCGGAGGATATCGTTTGTAGCTAGCATTACACTGGGTTTAGTCAAACAGTAAAGTCTGCCCATGTCAGCTTCTCAAGCAACGTCAAAATCCGTAGATCGTAGTCAGTGGCAGTGCATCGTGGACGCTTGTAGGCTACTAGAGGCCTCTGACACTCCCATCTCGTTCACACATTTATCCAGTGACGTGAATTTGAGCCCATGGCATTTTCATCGTTTGTTCAAGCAAACTTTAGGTATCACCCCCAAGCAATATGCTAACGCCTTGCAGCGTCAGCGATCCCAGCATCAGTTACACACTAGCGCATCTGTCGGGGATGCGCTATTTGCTGCAGGTTTTGATTCGATGAGCCAATTTTATTCGCGGGTGCCTGCCATGCTGGGTATGTCGGCTGCTGATTTTCGGGCTAAGGCTGCTGGCGTTGCTATTGATTATTCAATCGCTTCAACCTCTTTAGGCAAGCTGTTAGTGGCTGCTACCGGTGAGGGTGTCTGTAGCGTGCAGTTTGGAGATAGCGATGGCCAACTACTCGCAGATTTAGAGCAGCGATTTTGCAATGCGCAGATAAGCTTGGGTAGTGAGATGTTTAGTGACACCGTTGCCTGCGTTGCGGAGTTGATCGAGCGTCCTAATGCACTTGCCGATGTTCCAATTGATGTGCAGGGTACGGCGTTTCAAGAAAAAGTTTGGCGCGTCTTGCGTGGTGTGCCGGTTGGTAAAACCATGAATTACAAAGAGGTGGCTGTCGCGATGGGTAAGCCTGATGCGCATCGCGCTGTTGCCAATGCCTGCGGTGCTAATCCAGTAGCGTTGCTCATTCCTTGTCATCGTGTGGTTAGAGCTGATGGATCCTCAGGCGGCTATCGTTGGGGTATCGAACGCAAGTCAAAGCTGTTAAAGAGTGAAAAACAATTCGAGTAATGTCTTCCCCGCGTAGGAATAGTATAGTGTCGAGAAATTTCTCAAGCCTATTATCACTTTAGTGAATTCCTGAACGGTGACAAGTCAATTAACAAGCAGTAGCGATCAAGAATCGATACGACCGTTTAATTCGGTTGAACCACTTGGTTCATTGCTATCGATCGAATCCGATACGCTATTGAAAGCCTGTGTAGCTCCAGCGGTGGCGATTGCGCAATATCAACAGGCACTGCAATGGTCAAACTTTGCCGCGAAGTACGCCGCTTGGGTGTCTGTGTTGGAGGCTGCTGGAACGCAACAGCTTTCAGGCACGCCTGTTATTGCTGCCGAACTGTTACAAGCCGGGAACAGCAAAGATAATACTCCTATCAGTCGATTGCTTGAATTGCTTAGCGCACCTGATGCCAATTTTTCAACGCAAAATGTTGATGCGACGGTTGCGCTGCACATTGCTAATGCGATCAGTCCTCGTGAAGTTTCCTTAAGGCGCCGTGCCGCCAATCAAGGCGAGCTTGCAGGCTTGCCACCAGAATATCTTCCGCCAACTGGTGCTGAGCGCTTGCAGTTTCTTCTGGATGATTGGCAACAATTTGTAGGGCGTGGCGCTGCCGACATGAATCCGCTACTACTGGTAGGTTTAGCGCATTGCCAATTTATTTGCATTCGCCCCTTTACGTTTTCTAATACGGCGACTGCGTTATTACTCAATCAGATTTTACTAACAGAGGAGGGTGTGCTTGATAAAGGTTCAGTGTTGCCTTTGGCTTGGCAGTTTAGTCATCGTGCTACTGATTATTGGCAAATGCAGATCAATGCAGTCCGTAACCAAAGCTGGGAACCTTGGTTGCTGTTCTTCTTACAGAAGGTCACTGACTGTGCGGATCGATCCACCAATCAACTACACCAGTTGGAGCGACTGAGAGCTAACCTGTTAATTAAAATTGAGGAATATCTGCCAGGCATCAGTAATGCTGACAAGTTAGCAACAATTTGCACTCAACCAAGTTGTGGTATCGGTGATGTGGTGAGTGAGGGCGTCGCTAAGCGGCAGACAGCCGCTAGTTACCTTGGGCGCTTAGCTGAGGCTGGCGTGTTGCGTGAATGCCGTATAGGCAAGGAAAAACGCTTTGTGAACGACAGTTTGCTGGCATTATTACTAGACGATATTTAGAGCAAACCACTGAACTCTACCGTTTTTTTTGTGTCAATAAATTAACAGTATTGCCTTGTTACAGAGCCGAGAGTATATTCGACATGTAACAGTAGTTAAAAAACATAATTAATAGTTAAGAGTCAGTGAGATGAATCCATATCAGGTTATGGGGGGCATCGCTTGTTGCACACTGATATTTGCCGGGGTGGTTACATTTCTAACGTTACAAGGAGTGCCATTGTTAGTGGCGTTTCTCGGTGTATATCTTTTAGCCGTCTGGATAATGATGGGCATGCAGCGTAGAGCGAGACAACTCTTCGAAGAAAACAGCGGTGTAAATTATCAGCGTCGTCATGATCGAGAAATGCGCTTGCGCCCGGAACATGAAAGCAACGTTGTTGATTTAGATGCCACGTTCAATTCGCGTAGGCAATTTCAAGCTTAGCGGTAGGGCGTTTAGGTTATTGCCCCGTGTATTCGGCGTTCGGGACACACCTTGTGCCTTTGTTATCGCCCCCGTCTTCACGTCTGAGGACGTGTAAGTGTGCGGGGACGATGCTTCAATATTGTCAAGCGGCAGTCTTATTTGCACCTTTTGCTACTTTCTTAACTAGTCGCGTACTAAGTTTGCCTTCAGTTTTGCTCGAAGCCTGTTCGATGCTTCTGCGTGCATACAATTGCTTTTCTTGCAAAATCATCTGTTTTGCCATTGACGAAACTTCATTTTGCGTGCGCTGCTTTTCTTTCTCTAGGGCAGAGATCAAGCTACTAATTGTCTCCTGACGTTTCGTCAGTGCCAGTTCTGCATCTTTAAATCGTGCCTCAAATAGTGCGCGCTCTTTAACCGTTTGCTGTGCAAATGCTACTGACTTGTTTGCAGTGTTAAGCGCTCGAGCACGCGCCGTAGTGCTTTTCCTAATTTCGCGTTTAGCGTCTACTACTGAAGTCTTCAACTCAAGCATTTGAGCCTCTAAAGCTGCTTTTTGTTTTTCCATGCGTTCTGCATGTGCTTCAGCGGTTGCAGTGCGTTTGATTTGTGCCTCAAGCCTCTCTTCTGCCTTAATTAGAGCATCAGCTTTTTTCAGTTCCAAGTGGTTCTGCTCAGATTCAAGTGCAGATAAGCCTCGACGGGTTACACGTAAGTGCTTTTCAGCCTCTTCGCGCAACGCCACTTCGCTTTCCAGAGAACGGCGCATCAGTTCCACTTCTGCTGCGGCTTCTGCTGCGGCTGCGGCCGAGCTGGGCCATGCCATATGCTCGATGCCAGTCACGTATTCTTCAAGAGGTTGCGTTTCTGACAACGGGGTAGAGTCGGATGCACCGGGCTCTTCTTGATTGTTCCAATGCATGTGTTCGATGCCGGTCACGGGCGTATCGCTATCAACCGTGTGTATAGTTGGTGTTTCGGTCCAGCTCATGTGTTCGATGCCAGTAACTAGTACTGCATCATCGATAATTCGATCGACAACGATGCTGTTTTTGATTGGGTCAAAAATAGCGTCTTCAGTGCTGATCTTCTCTGCAAATTCATCAGCAAATGTATCCTCAGGCGCTGTCACTGGAAGTTCGATATCTTCATCCGTGATCTCTTCGAAGTTGTCGATATCGTCAAAGACTTGGTCAAGCTCGGTGTCGCGAGCGTCTACATTGCTACTAGGTTCAACAACGTCGATCATATCGCTAAGGTTTGTTTCAGCCATGTTTTGAGCGGCGATCTCTTGACGCACAGAGCGAGCGTAGAAGAAGTAGGCAATAAAGCCTGGTGCTAGAATCCCAGCCAGTAGCAATGCTGAAGGCTTCAGAGCCTGCTGAACTTCTTGCAAACTCATCTGATAGGCCATGTTGAGGCCTATCGTAAGCATGAGAGTCACGGCTAGCGCGGTCCACAGGCCTAATAGCCACGATGGACGCTCTGCCAACTCAGCGGGCTTGCGAAAAGGCATTAGCTGGCCAGAAATGCCGACAAATAAGATATATCCCAATAGTGCAGGAAGGCAGTATTTAAAAATGATCAGAGCCATGTCTGTTCCCGAATTCTTCGATAGTGAGAACTGGTTAGCAAAATGCTTGCCTGCGACAACTTAAACACTCAAATGTGAATTTTCGTGAGATACCCGTTAGACTGTCGTCGAACCAGAATAGATGTTGGAGGCGACGATGGTGCCCTACTGCAGATCAGCCCTTTGGGCGCTGATGCTGGCGGCGGGTGCATGCTTTGTGTCGGCAAATGCGGTATCTGCTCAATTCTCTTCTGAAAATTGGGCTTACACCCGTTACAAAAACGCTCTCCCGGATGGCTCTGTGCTTACAGAGTATGCCGGTGGCACTCAGGATGCGCTAAACCCAGATGTACGGTTTCGAATTGGATTTGTCCCTCGTTTTGGCTGTATTCCATTAATTTCGTTACTCACAGATGTCGTTATTCCGACTGACGGCTCCGCTGGGCAATTGCTTGCCGATTTCTCCGTGTCTGGATTCAGTATCGATCGAACACCCATCAGCTTCCCAGTTCTAGTGGAAGGGGTAAATCGCAAGGTACTGGTTTATTACAACGGCGATGAGTCGCGACGGATAAAGTTGCGCCTGCAGATTGATGAAGGAGGCAGTGCTGCTTTCCAGCTTTCTAATGGTCTAGGGGTGTCGTTTTCGTTGCTGGGTTCACGAGCCGTGCTTGAATATGCTGAAGATCAATGCCGACAGCATGTGCCTGAGACCGCGACTAAGCCTTAATCATTTGTTTCGCGTAAGGCTGGGCAAGGTCGCCAACATTGAAGTTAGTCGGCTTGACCTTCCAAAACGTTAAATTCATTTAGGCGTTGTTGCCACTTGGCCTTGTCAAGTATGTCGTCGTCTTCCTTTACCGATGCCAACAATACAGCCATTGCGGAACATTGCAAATGTACGCGCTTGTAGTGTGTCATTGATAGATCATCAGACAAAACATAATGAATATCCAATTCATTATTTGGCACGTCGCTTAGTGCATTGAGCACTTGGCTCTTGTCGCTAGACGACGACAGCCTTAGGTAGCTAAAGAAGTTTCTCACACGGACACCCCAAGTAATTTATCGCGGGCTTCTTCGAATTTTTCGAACTGGCGTTCTGCAAGTGACTGTTCCCATTTGCCTAATTGCGAAAATCGATCTGGATGGCATCGTTGAGCTGCGCGTCGAAACGATTTCACTACGTCTGATTCGGTATATTCTTCTCTAAGCCCCAGGCGGAAAAGCATTTGTTCAAATTCTGGTAGCTTTGCTACATGGCGTGCGTCCCATCGTATGATTGTTTCGACTGATTGCTCCGTCCACCAGCTTTGTTTGTCCGCCCGTGGGAACGGCGGCAAATCTTGTGCGAAGGTATGTTTGAATCGCTCTTGCAATGCCGCGCTACCAATGCCCCAGGCATCGGCCAACATGCGCAGAATAATATTTTGATTTGGCGTGATAGTGTTTTCGGCTATCAGGAGGGCCATCAGCAAATCTAAGATCTGTTCTTGTTGGGCCTTGCTAGTGTTTCGCTTCAACCAATTGATGGCGTCAGCAAATGCGAAGACATCTTGTTTAAGCACCCAACGCTTGATGAGATCGTGCTGGTTGGGATTTTGCTCGCTAAAGATGCGTTCTTTAAGTCCTGTCTGATAGCGTTCATCGCCATAAGCCATCCAATAAATTAAAAACTCGGTGCAATGTTGTTGCCGCTCAGCGGTTGCTTCGGTGTCGAGCCATTTACCAAACCCTGATTGCCAGCGAGTTTCAATTTGCATAGGCGCGGTGTGTTGCCTGGGCCGCTGGACTAAACGTGTGGCCGCTGTGTCTGTGTCTTCAGCAGGCTTAACTGCGGGTTCGGCCACATAGGGCTGCGTGCGGCGTGTTTCATCATTGAGAAAGTCATCATCCCAGCGGGCTTTGATTGCTTCAGTGCTGCTATTAGCACGTATCGTGTTGGGTATTACTCCTGCTTGATAGTCATCTTCCCATTGTTCGATTTGAGGCTCACGATTGCGCTGTAATAACTTTCGTAGTGCGAAGATAAGAAATGGTATCGCCAGTACGGCGGCTGCAACTGCTTTGCCTAGTGTGGTAAGCGAGTCGAATTTGTCTTTTATTGAATCTGAAGCGCTGTTAAAGAATTTAACCAAGCCGGCGCCTGGTGCAGCCTCTGGCGTGACGTTGTTGTTTGCTTCGGCTTCAATCTGTGCCACTTGCTCGACTAGTTTCGGTTTGGTTATTACACGAGGCTCGCTTATCGGCTTTGGAGTATCAACTGTCGTTGCTGTAGCTGCCGCTATGGTGTTGCTAATTTCGCGGACGTCAGCAGCGCTGTTGTCGGCCGCACTGCTGCCAGTCGCACTGACGCCAGTCGCACTGACGCCAGCCGCACTGACGCCAGCCGCACCCAAACTAGTTGTGGATGATTCTGCGCTTGTTGTTTCTGGTGTAGGAATGGTTTCAAGTTCGAGACTGGCGCTTTGGGTATCCGTCGCTCGCTGAGGGTCGATGTTTCTTGGCAAAGTATTGCTTACAGGCAGTGCAGCGGCAATCGTCGTAACGGCTTGGCTGTCGCTTTGAGATTCAGGTTCCGGCTTAGTGACTTCTGCCACTTGCGTGGGTGCTTCAGTGGTAACAGCTTGTACTGTCGCTTGCTCCACAGGCGCTATAGGCACTGTTTGTGCTGCAGGTGTTGTTTGATAAGTAGGCGCAACGTTACTAAATGAGGCAAATTCAACTGCTAAGCATTGGCGGTATGCAGACGCTGTTTTGCTATTGGCAGAGCAACGAAGCTGTAAGGCGTTGCGCTCAAGTACCGGCATGCCGGTGAGCTCAATTCTTGGCAGTTGCTGAAGACTCGCGACTTCATTACCTACGCATTGACGATAGGCGAGTAAACCTTGCGTTGATTGAGCTAAAAAACAAGATTGCTGAATCGCATACTGCTCATCATCTGCAATGTTCTCCATTGATGGGGCTGGGATATCTCGAACTGATGCCACTTGTTTGCTTACACAGCTTTGATGTGTGTCGCCTGCGTTTGCACAGAACTGTTGCACGGCATACTTGTCATCAAAACTTAGCGTAGCAAGCCCATTGCTTCCACCTTGTTGCAGGCTTTCGAGTTCAGATTGAACGCAACGACGATACGCGGCTGCACCTTCTCGATATTGAACAGGTGAGCATAATCGGCTGATTGCATTTTGGGCTTCATCTGATAACGAGGAGAGATCAGATGCGGCGTGCAATTGCGGTGCAATCAACAGGCTGATAGCAAGAATGCCGTTAGTGATGATTTTAAGCATTGCGGTTTGGCTTGTGCAGGTGTTCATAAGGTGTAGTGTAGCGCTGAAAACCATCTGTTCGCTATAGTTTACAGCCTGTCATATCAAGGTTTTACGATTCCTATAGCATTATTTGCTTAAGATGAGGCGCGGACACGTAAAATTACCCGTTTAGTCCTCAGTTTCTTATGGTTATGAGGCCAAGTATGAGGCCATATTGTCTTCCAGCATTTGGAGACAACCCAGAGTAGACTGACATCCCCTCAGATGTGAAACCTGCGCTTTGAACCTGCGTACCGACCCGATCCCAGGCCTTATAAGGCAGCTTGCCGTGCCAGCGGCCTTGGGGATGATGTTTTCTGTGTTGTTGAACGTCGTCGATACTTACTATGCCGGTCTGTTGTCACCGAGTGCTCTAGCGGCTTTATCGTTAGCTGGGCCTGGTTTCTTTTTGATGATCACCTTGGGAATTGGTGCTGGCCAAGCTTGCAATGCACTGGTGGGCAGCCGATTGGGTGCCGAGCTTTACCAAGAGGCTCGATTGTTAGCAATGCAGAGTTTGTCGTTTGCCGTAACCATTTCAGTAGTGGCATCGGTGATCGCCTATTTTCTGACACCGGCATTGTTTGCAATGATGGGAGGAGAGGACCCCTACTTAGCGCTTTCCATTGATTATATGCGAGTGGTGCTAGCTGCAACGGCTTTGTTTAGCGTGGCAACTGTGCTCAATTCAATTTTAAATACTTGCGGTAATACGCACAGCTATCGTAACGCTCAGATGTATGCGGTGATTGCCAATATTATTCTTGATCCCTTGTTTATGTTTACATTCGGGCTGGGGGTAGTTGGGGTTGCAGTAGTATCCGTGCTGTTGCAAGCAGGTGTTGTAATTTATTTAGCGCGTAAAGTCATGCAGTTGCAATTTATGCACTCCGCAGTCAAGTCAGAATTTTTTCCAATATCACACTTATACAAAGAAATAGCCGCTCAAGCGCTACCAGCGTCCGCTGCTATGTTGTTCGTTGCTTCGGGTGGGATAGTCATCGTTACGTTTATTTCAAAGTTTGGTGAGCCGACGATGGCGGCCTACGGTGTTGCATTGCGCATAGAGCAGCTTATCCAGTTACTGGTGATAGGATTGAATATCGCTGCCTTATCAATTACTAGTGTTAACTACGGAGCTAAACAAATGGCTCGCGTAGAAGAAGTGTTTCGAACATCGATTCGGTACGCGTTAACGTTGATGTTGGTAGGGGCTGTTGTTCTGTTGTTGTTTGCAAAGCCACTAATGGTGTTATTCACTGATGACATCGAAGTGCAGGCGATAGGGGTAACCTATTTGAGGTTTCAAGCATTTGTATTTCCGGCTCTTGCGTTAACATTTTTGAGCGCCGCCATATTACAGGGGCTGAAACTACCTCGTATCAATTTGTATTTCAACATTGCCAGGCAGCTTGTTGGGCAACTTATTTTGTTTTACATTGCCGTATATGTATTGGAACTAGATGTTAGAGGTGTCTGGGCTTCAATACTGGTGTTAAATTGGGTGTTGGGCTTGGGTATCGTATACGTAACAATTAATCGCCTTAAGAAGGCAAGCGATAAAATTGAAGTAGGTCGTCGAGGGGAAATATCTGGATGAATATTAACAATAGAGTACGTGCTCAACGCTATCTTGTTTGTTTGGTGCTGCTGTTTTTCGTCAGTGCGTGTGCAAGCATCATTCGGCCAAATTACACACAAGAGCTAGTTAAGCTGCGTCCGGGCAATTATAAGCTCGACAAGGATCACGCCTACGTTCATTTTAAGATAGGGCATCTAGGCTTGTCGATGATTGTGGGTAGGTTTAACACAGTAGATGCATCACTTGAATTTGATCCGGCAAACATCGAAGCGATGAAAATTAACGGAATCGTTGATGCCGCCAGTATCGATGTCAACAACGAAGATTTAGAAGATACGCTGCGTGGCGGCTATTGGTTTGATACGGAGCGTTATCCGCAAGTGACATTCAATAGTGCCAGCGTGGTGTTAGGGCCTGAAGGTGATTTGCGGGTGAGCGGTGAATTAACAGTTCTTGGCATTACCAAGCCAATAACGTTGATCGGTCGTTTTAATGGGGGCGCGGATAATCTGCTTACCCGTAAGTACACACTGGGCTTCACAGGGAATGCGACTATTTCCCGGGCAGCATTCGGTATGGATGCTTTCGCCGGCATAATAGCGGATAATGTTGATATCGAAATCCACGCTGAATTTCAGCGTTTATAAAGTCGGTTAAAATAAGTGTGTTGATAGATTTTCAATCACTTTTCTTTTCATAACAGATCGGTGCAGGCCGATGGCTAATACTAACCATGCTAGTTTTACTTTCTCCAGCCAAAACACTTGATAACGAAACGCCATCGCGCACCAAAAAGGTATCGATGCCGCAGTTTCTTGATGAGTCTGAGCAACTTGTTGGTGTGTTAAGAAAATACAATAGTAAAAAGTTGTCATCGCTAATGAGCATCAGCGATAAGCTAGCTGAGCTAAACGTCGATCGTTTTAAAACCTGGCAAGCTGATTACGATATTGATAGCGCGCGGCCATCTATCCAAGCCTTTAGAGGTGATGTCTATATCGGGCTGGATGCGGATACCATGTCGATGGGCGATATTCAGTTCGCGCAAAAGCAGCTGCGGATTTTATCGGGCCTTTATGGGGTTTTAAAGCCGTTGGATTTAATGCTGCCGTATCGCCTCGAAATGGGCACGTCACTTAAAACCACACGCGGTCGTAATTTATACGAATTTTGGGGCGACCAAATAACGCAGTCGCTAAATGCTGAGCTTGCAAAACACAGCGACCAATCCATCGTTAACTTGGCATCTAACGAATACTTTAAGTCAGTTAACAAAAAGGTGTTGCAAGGTAACCTGATCTCGCCAGTTTTTAAAGATGAGAAAAACGGCGACTATAAAGTCATAAGCTTCTTTGCTAAAAAAGCGCGTGGTGCGATGGCTCGATACCTAATTGATGAACGATGCGCAACCGCTGATGCGGTTAAGGCGTTTAATTCTATCGGGTATCGCTATAGTAAAAAAGCCTCCACTGATGAGCAGCCAGTGTTCCTTCGCACTGAAAAAGTAGCGATGAAGTATTCGCCAACTGCTACCAGAGTTGTTGCCTAAGGCATGTTTCCTATTCACGATGAAAATCCGATAGCGATAATCCCTGTAGTTACCTATGCAGTGCTTGCGGCCTGTGTGGGCGTTTTTTTGTGGCAAATCACTCGCTCACCAGATCAGCAGCAAATTATTGTGTATGCCTTAGGTGCAATACCAGCGGTACTGCTTGGTGGTATGGAGCTGGGCGGTGATATCGCAATGGTGCCGGATAAAGCGACGGTGATTACATCCATGTTTTTGCATGGCGGATGGATGCACCTAATTGGAAACATGTTGTTCCTATGGGTGTTTGGCAACAACATCGAGGCGGCAATGGGTCATCTAAAGTATGCGATGTTTTACATACTTTGCGGTATCGCTGCGTTTCTTGCGCAGGCTTTACCCGATCCGGTTTCCGCTATACCAATGATTGGTGCTAGCGGGGCGATCTCTGGCATATTAGGCGCTTATCTGTGCTTGTATCCGCGAGCGAGAGTGTTAGTGGCAATACCTATTATTTTCCGAGCGATAAGGCTACCAGCGATGGTCGTGCTGATTGTTTGGTTTGGAATGCAGCTTTTTAGCTCTATCACCGCAGCGGCTGAGCCTGGTGGTGGCGGTGTGGCCTTTGGTGCGCACATTGGTGGTTTTGTCGCCGGTATGGTGTTGGTAGGTTTGTTTAAAAAATCGGATGTGCGTTTGCATATTCCGTTTATCCATTTTAATCCGTTTAACCGCTGATCGTAATTTTAGTGATACCTAGATGCCTAGACGCCTAAGTGAGCAATGCCGTAGGAGGCAATATGATTGATGCACGAGTATTTGATGAACTAGCTGAAAACCTTGGCAAGCTATTGCCGCCAGGCGTGGCATCAATGAAATCTGACTTCGAAGCAAACGCCAAGGCTGCAGCCCAAAGTGCATTGGGCAACCTTGATTTAGTCACGCGCGAAGATTTTGATATTCAAGCGAAGCTATTGGAGAAAACAATGCAACGCGTTAAGGATTTGGAAGCGCGTGTTGTTAAGTTAGAGTCGGATAATTTGGATTCGGGCAGTTAAGGCGTTCGATTTATAGGAATACTCACCTCTACAGTCGTACCGCTGGGTTGAGTCGTCTTACTGTGTATCGTTAAGCTTCCGCCGTGCGTATCAACAATACGTTTTACTAGCGTTAGCCCCATTCCAAAGCCTCCGGTAGATCGTGTGCGGGACTCGTCTGGCCTATAGAAGGGCTCGTCTAGGTTCTCAATGTGTTTGGCATCAATACCTGGGCCAGTATCGCTTACGCGCACTATGGCATTTGTGCCGACCTTGTCCAGCGTAACGATTATTTGATCTGATTGCTCTTTACGTCCGTGTTGAAGGGCGTTGTTAATCAAGTTGCGTATCATTATGCGGATACGCGCATCGTCAGCTTCGATACTAAGATTTTCAGTATTAATATCCAGTTTTACTACGTCGGGTTCATTGCTGACTAGCTCAGTCGTTAACACTGCTAAATCAACTGATTGGTAATGTAGATCTGTGTGGTGTTGCAGTCGCTCCGATTCCATGATCTCGTGGATGAGCTTGTCCATTTCGGCAAGGTCTTCGGCTATACGTTGTTTGTTTTTTGAATCGGGCAGCATTTCATTCGCAATACGTGAGCGCGCCAGCGGGGATCGTAACTCATGGCTAATAGCCATTAGTAATTGTCGTTTTGCATCAAGCATATTTTCTATGCGCTGCGCCATATTGTTAATGCTGTCGCCTAACTGGGCCAAATCATCTTTGCCCTTTATCGATATTCGATGTTGCAGGTCGCCTTCGCTCATTAGGCTTACGCCTTGTGTAATTTGCTTGATGGGCGAAAGTTGCCGCCTAATGATGAAGTAACTTGCTAGTAGTAGGCCACCAAGGCCTAACAACATCCATAAGAAGTGATCACCATAGCGACTGCGACCATCGCGGCGGCGTAGTTCGTAATAAAGCGTGTGATCGTTTTGCATCACTCTTAGGTACGAGGTCTTCTCGCCTCTGCCAAATGCATGATCGGGTGGTAGCTGAATGCGAGCAGATTTGTTCCCAACTCGCGAGTGTATATCAGGCTTTGCGTTGTTTGTCCGAGTGAAGCGAAGTGACTGGTAGTCTAGTGGCTTTGCGTTGGTGGAATACTCAAGCTTCGAGCCTTTATAAATATAGATATTAACTGGCAGGCGCTCCGACAATGCAAGCGCATTGTCATGATCAGGCGGGCTGCCTACATCGTTGTGTATATAGCTTAAGTACTGAATCAGATGGGGTTGTATATTGTTTTTCCACTGTGACCCCATTCCTCTGGAAAATAATTGTGCTATTAAAAAAACCGTGAGCAATGCAATTGACACGAATATCGCAAGCAATCGTAATGATAGTGAATTACGTAGAGGGTTCATTAATCGATCTTGGGCAGCGTAAATGTGTAGCCAGCGCCATGCACTGTTTTGATAGCCGAGATAGGTTTGAGCTTGGCGCGTAAGCGGCTAACAAGAATATCGACTGAGCGTGAAAAAAGTTCGTTCTCAGCACCCCGAAGTGCTTGCAGTATTTCGTCGCGATTAAATGCTTTGCTAGGTTGCTCTGCTAGCAACAGTAATAGCTCGTACTCCTTGGTTGTCAGATCAATTGTATTATTGGCAACTCGTACTTCGCGCTCAATTGGGTGAATCGAGAGGCCTTCGTACTGCAGAACTGATGGAGTGCTTTCTCCGCTGCTTCCATTGGCGATATGGCGCTTAATATTACTCAATAGTCGAGCCACTAGTTCACGAGGGTCAAACGGTTTAGGAAGATAATCATCAGCGCCAATTTCTAGTCCGACGATGCGATCAGTCACATCGCCTCGGGCGGTAAGCATAATGATGGGTATATTGCTGAATTTTCTAATCTCCCGGCAAACATCAAATCCGTTCATTTCAGGTAGCATCACATCAAGAATTACTGCATCAAAAGGATGTTGAGCGAGTTTTTTTAATCCAGCGCTGGGAGTGAGGGCTGGGTCAATTGCAATGGAAAACTGAGCGCAGTACTCGGTGAGTACTTCGCCCAGCTTACCATCATCATCTATAAGTAAAACTGGATGCATAGTTAGAGCTTAACAAATCCACTTTCACTTGGTGGTGTTACTTTCGATATGACTTGCAACATGATTTGCAGTACCCAGTAGTGGTATCGCGTGTTTGCATTATTCGTCACTCTGACCACGGTGATGCTTGAAGCGCTTGCCTTTGTGGTCCATAAACTTTTGAACCTGAGCTTTTTGCTCTGAATTTAGGCTGTCTAAAAAAGTTCCGGCGGTAGCAACTAGCTCTGGAGCATTAGCCTGAAACGCTGCTGCCCGTTCGTTTATCATGGTCAGTGCCGCGCCTTGATCAAAAGTATCAGCGCTGATCATTTGTGAAAGTTGATCTTTCATGTTCGCACCGTCGCCTTTTACCAGTGTGCGGGTTTCGATTATTTCGGCCTGCAACGCTTTTAGTGCCTCGGTCTGTGAGTCGTCCAAGTCTAAACGTTGAACAACACGGTTAACCATTCTATCGCCGCGATGCCCGGCATCTCGTTTTGCGTAAGCGTTTGCACCAAATGCAATGGCTGCGGCTGTTGTTGCTACTACGATAATCGTTGTCATGGTTTTCATTAGTAATCTCCAATATCTAAGTTGAGTGTTTCGTTGTACCTTGTCGCTGCAAGGTATGGACTTAGTATCGGACTTAGACGATGGGAGAACATGTCGTAAGCACAACAAGTTGTAACAAGTTGTAACGGCCGTTACGCCACACAACAAGATTGGCTTGGACGTGGGATTTCTCGGCTTTCAAGCAGCGTGGTTAAATGGCATCGGCCTCATCTTGGAAACGTTTGACTATTTCCGCTGGATCATCGCCCATTTCAGCTAGTTTTTGCGACAACTTGCCAAAGCCACTTGCCCCCTCAGCAGTCAAGGCCTCATGTATGGCAGTGATTTCTTTTACCTTGTTGACGTAATCGGTGTTGTCTGCAGAGGGTATGTCTGGGTCGTACAAGTCTGCCATTACGATCATAGCGGTTCTATCATCGGCTACGAACCCATCTGCTGCCAGCTTAACTTCTTCATCTGACATACCTATGGCTGTAAAAGCCGAGCGACCCATGCGCACAGAGCTATCAAAGGTCTCGCGAATGATATCTCTACAACCGGCGGCGTATAGATCGTAAACATGGTTTCTATCATGTGCTCTAGCGATGACATGTACTGCTGGATAATTCCGTCGTACGTATTTAACCAACTCGGTACATTGTTCTTTTCCATCGATAGCGACGATAAACTGTGATGCTTTACGAATGCCGGCAGCCTCTAAAAGATCAGGGCGAGTCGCATCGCCAAAATAGGACTTCACTCCAAATTTACGCAGCATCTCTAGATGTGATGAGCTGAAATCGACAACGGTTGTGTTAATACCCGCGCCTTTGAGCATACGATTTATAACGCCTCCGACGCGACCATGTCCGGCGATGAGTACTTGGCCTGGTTCCTCAAATTCGTCTGCATTACCTCGTTGCTCTTTCGAAAACCGTGGCGCAACGACACGATCATAAAAAATAAACAACGCTGGGGTGAGCAGCATCGATAATGCAACCACAAGTAGTAGCCGATCGGCTAGATCTGTTGGTATGACTGAATTTGCGACAGTGATTGAAAGCAGTACAAATCCAAACTCACCTGCTTGCGCTAAGCCCAGTGAAAATAACCATCGATCCGCGCCACGTATTTTAAATATAACGCTGAGTAGCAGCAGTACTAGGACTTTAATCGCCATCATTCCTAAAGTGAGTCCCAGCACTAGCCAAAGATTATCAAATAATAAAGCGAAGTTAATGCCTGCGCCAACAGTCATAAAAAACAGGCCGAGTAGAAGGCCTCGAAACGGGTCAATGTCGGACTCAAGCTCGTGACGATATTCGCTATTAGCGAGTACAACGCCTGCTATGAATGTTCCCAAGGCAGGAGATAACCCAACCAATGACATTAATAAGGCGATCCCCACCACTAGCATAAGGGCTGCGGCCGTGAAGAGTTCGCGAAGCCCGGCGCTGGCAATAAACCGAAACAGTGGGCTAGTCATCCAATTGCCCACAACGATAACAAACGCCACGGCGGCAATAGTCACTAGTGTTGTTTGCCAGCCACTCAGGCCATCAACTAGGCTCATGCTGGCGTGTTCATCACCTTCAGGTGTATGTGTAGTGGCTACGTCCATAAGCTCGGGCAATGCCAACAATGGCACAAGTGCAAGCATCGGAATAACGGCGATATCTTGAAATAGTAATACTGAAAAGCTTGATTGGCCGCCATCGCTGCGCATCAAGCCTTTTTCATTGAGAGTCTGCAGCACGATTGCGGTTGATGAGAGTGAAAATACTAAACCGATAGCAAGTGCGATTGTCCACGGTTGCCCCATTGCCATAGCTGCACCCATAACGAGCATAGCTGTTAGTACAACTTGCCCACCGCCAACGCCAATCAGTTTCGCGCGCATCGACCAAAGCACCTTGGGCTCTAGTTCCATGCCCACCAGAAACAACATCATGACAACGCCGAATTCTGCAAAGTGTTGCAATGAAATAACATCAACACCAAGCAGCTTGAGCAATGGGCTGATCACGATTCCGGCAATTAAATAGCCAAGTACCGACCCTAGTCCTAATCGCGTTGCTATCGGTACAGCTGCTACGCAGGCCACTAAAAATATAAATGCTAGTAGAAGAAAATCTGTCACTGTAAAAATCGCCTTATTCTTGTGCTAAAGAGAATTTGCTGCTGTGCTCAGGGTCAGCCCCGATGTTGAACGCCAGGTACAACGGGTCGATGCCGATGAACTCGAGTTTTCAGTATCGAAGGTCCAATCGGTTCTCCACGCTCTACTTTACCGCTCATCCAATAGGCTGTAGCAAATGCCAGGACACCAGCTAATGCATTAGCCAACGCTTGACCTGCCAGCACCCCACGTGAACCAAACTCCGATGACAGTAAAAATATAAGTGGTATGGCTAAGACCAGATCACGAATGACGTTACTTAAGGTTGCGTATCCAGGGTGACGCAGTGCAGTAAATAGTGGATTGGCACTGAGTTGCAAGCCAAATAAAATGTAAGAGCCCACTACGAAGGTTGCATAAAATTTCAGTAAGTCGGCTGCTTCTCCATTTAGACTAAAGATGCCAATAAGCCCGTCTTGAGCTAAGTACATCAACAGGGAAACAGGAATGACATAGAGGGCAACAAATTTGCCCGAGGCTGTTAGTGACTCTCGAACGCGATGAAATTGCTTGGCGCCCATGTTCTGAGACGCTACAGGGCCTACAGCCCCAGATAGGCCATATAGCCCGGCAAATGCTACTGGAGTGAGGCGGCCTATCACGGAGGCTGCCGCAACAGCATCGGTGCCAAATCGTGCCATTTGAGAAGTGGCGAAGGCTGCGCTAACAGGGCCTGAGAGGTTGGTCAGAATAGATGCGAATGCGATAGTACTTAGTGTTTTAAAGTCATGCATCAGTTCGGACCAAACGGGTCTAACAATTAACCCGTGCGATTTTACAAGGCTGTACAGCGCGATTAATGCAACCGTTATGCGAGAAATGACCGACGCAATGGCTGCGCCGGTTAAACCCCAACCGAGGCCAAAAATTAATATTGGGTCAATCACTGCGTTGACGATTCCACCGATTATCGTGGACCACATGGATAGTTTTGCAGCACCCACTGCGCGTAATAACGAGTTGGCTGCAATGGCCAATCCGAGGATGGGTAGAGATGCGCCCACAATGCTAAAGTAGTTCACAGCAAGCGATAGCGTTTCGCCACTTGCTCCAATAAGCGAGAGTAGCGTTTCTGCATAAACTAGCGTCGCTATGGTAATGGGGATGGTCCAAACTAAGGAATAAAGCAATCCGTGCGTCGCGTAGCGTTGGGCTCTTGGTTCATTGTTTTCACCCAGTGCCTGTGCAACTACAGTAGATACTGCGATAGATATGCCGATTGTGATCGACGCTCCTAGAAACAACCCCAAGCCTGCAAAACCGACCGCCGCTGCTAGCGACGGAATGCCTAGGATGGAAATGAAATACATGTCCACCAGATCGACAATCATAATCGCGAACATGCCGATTGCCGACGTGATGGCAAGATTACTGATATGCCCAAATACCGATCCTTCGGTATAGACCGCCTTGTGAGCTTCACTCGTCATTAGTGGTGGTTTTCTATCGAGGGTGTATTCATGTGCTTCATGATATCAAGGTAGTTATCATGCATTTTTATTATTTAGGCTATCTAAGTGCGCATCGAGTACGGCCATGACGAAAGACTTGCCAATGGGGTAGTTGTCGCGTTAGGCTAGTGGTTAATCATAAGAACAAGGATGTTCACTATGTCATTTGCCACCGTACGCTCATGCACGTTATCGGGCGTTAGTGCCGTCGAGGTCACTGTTGAGGTCCACGTCACCGGCGGTTTGCCCGGTATCGCTATTGTGGGTCTGCCTCAGTCGGCGGTTCGCGAAAGTAAAGATCGCGTAAAAGCTGCCATTATTCATGCAGGCCTGACTTACCCCCAAGTTAAGATTATCGTTAACCTAGCGCCTGCCGATTTACCCAAGCAGGGTGGTCGATATGATTTACCTATTGCAATTGGTGTGCTCATCGCCACGCAACAATTACCCGCTAACTGTACCGAGGACATGGTCATTGTGGGTGAGCTTGGTTTATGCGGCGATGTGCGTAGCGTTTCAGGTGTGCTGCCAGCAACGATTGATCTCGCTAATAACAACACGGCGATGCTTATTCCACTGGCTAATAAGGCTGAGGCGATGCTTAATCGCAACATCAATTGTGTTGGCGTGGATACGCTTAACGAAGCAGTGGCAGTATTGCAAGCGCGAACCAAACTGTTGGTGGGTTCAGGTTTTCGAGCGGCTCGCTCATCAGCGCACTCAGCAGTGAAACTTGCACAAACTCCAGTAGATCTAAATACCTTATATCCCTGTATGTCTGATGTACAAGGCCAACAACAGGCAAGGCGTGCATTAGAGATAGCCGCAAGCGGTGGCCACAATATGTTAATGACAGGGCCACCTGGTACGGGTAAATCCATGCTTGCCTCTCGCTTGCCTGGCATTCAACCGCCAATGACTGAAAGCGAAGCGATTGAATCTGCATCCGTGTTATCAATTACCCGCAGCGGTTTTGATGCAACAAAATGGGCCATGCGCCCATACCGCTCGCCGCACCATACGGCATCGGGTGTCGCCTTGGTTGGCGGTGGTTCAATCCCAATGCCAGGCGAGGTTTCGCTTGCGCATAATGGTGTGCTCTTTTTAGACGAGATACCTGAATTCTCTCGTGGCGTATTAGATGTATTAAGAGAACCAATGGAGACAGGTATAATCACTATTTCAAGAGCATCACATCAAGCAGACTTCCCCGCGCGTTTTCAACTCATAGCCGCCCGCAACCCATGTCCCTGTGGCTACGATGGAGATGCTGAGTTCAATTGTCGATGCACACCTGATCAAATACTACGATACCAACAAAAGCTCTCAGGCCCTTTTTTAGATCGAATTGATCTGCATGTAGCCATGACACGCATCGATAGTAAGTTGTTGCTCGATCAAGTGGCAGCAGAGCCCAGCAAAGCGATACGCGAACGCGTTATTGCCGCTAGACAAATACAACTAAAAAGACAGGGTGCGCAGAACGCAACACTTTCAGGTAGTGCGCTCAAACGGCATTGTAAATTAGGTGATGACGAAAAAGCGTTGTTAAAGCAAGCCATAGATTCTGCACATATGTCGGTGCGTGCATCCTATCGGATGGTAAAGGTTGCTCGGACAATCGCTGATTTAGATGGCGTTGATGATATTGGGGAGGAGGCGTTGATTGAGGCCTTGGGGTATCGGGCCTAGTCACGCCCCGTTGCATACCGCAGGCCACCTAACAAATGTGCGCGGAAGTCAGGCTCTGAGTAACTGGCCTCGGTGTGGCCACCGCCGGTATACCAAGATCGCCCGCCATCATATTCGTGATACCAAGCGCTTGGATGATCAGCACCCATTAGTCCACCGGTGTAAGAGCTTTCGTCGAGGCTGAGTAGCACGTTTACCTGTGCGCGAGGATTGCTGCTGTAGTCATACCATTCGTCGGTGCGCGTCCATGTTGTGCTTAGGTGAGCTGTTGATGAATGGTTTGTATCTTCTACAACTTGGGTGGCTGATTGAATGGCTGGATGAGCTTCGAAATAAGCGCCCATAAGTGCGCCGTACCAAGGCCAGTCGTATTCGGTAAAACTGGCTGCATGGATACCTGCGTAGCCGCCACCAGCGCGGATGTATTGTTCAAACGCTGCTTGTTCGGTGTCGTCCAGCACGTCACCGGATGTCATTACCCAAACTACGGCATCGTAGTTGGCAAGGTTTGCTTCGTTAAACACGCCAGCAGAATCGTTAGCACGGTCAGTTTGAAAGCCAGTAGATGCGGCGATTTCCTCAAGTGCAGTCAATGCAGATTCTGTTGAATCATGACGGAAATCTCGGGTTTCACTAAACAGCAACACGCGTGTCGCTTCTATTGAGTAGGTTCCTGCAATGAGTTCGCTAATGTTGCTAGCGCCATCGCCATCCGTATCCCACTTATCAATATCGAACTGATCAGCAGTGATTTCAATTGCCGCAGAAGAGTTTGTGCCAGTTTTAAAAGCTCGCTCTACAGTGCCTAAAGTAATGTCGCCATTCTCATCGTTGAATGACACCACTAGATTGTTTTCGGTGTTAGTGGGGAAGTCGTCAGAGGCTGACCAAAACTCATCTCCAACCCAAGCCGCTGAAAAATCTTTGTCGCCCCACATCACACGAACCTCTAAAGCGTTAGATTGATAAGCTGGCACTTGGATATTAAAAGTAACGCGCGTTGTATTTTGAGTCATTGGGTCGGTCACTACGGGATTATCGACTGAACCATTATTCATTGTGCCCGTTTCTGTATCGCTTTCATCCATGGTGGTTGTGGTCATTCCAGCTGAACCGTTTACATCATCGTCGACAGGCGATGAGGGGCTGCTGGAGCTAGAGCAACTGACAACAAACAACGAGCAGATTAGGAGCGCAGTTGTAGCTTGAAAAGAGGTTAGCGCAAGAGGGTTCATAGTGTATCCAGGGAGACTCGCATACTAAGGTCGTACAAAAAAGCAAGTGAGTACGATTGATGGCACCAGTATAAGAGTAAATAGAGGCGTTACATTGCCTACAGTAAAACAATTGTATCGGTACTAATACCACCGCCACAAATAGGGCGTACCGAGTTCACATATACGCAAGCACAGCGTCTCTTGGACAGAAGTATCTAATCCAGAATCGACAGATTAATCATGGTCCGTCCCTCATTTGCGCAGGATTTATCAGTTATCCTTGAGTCATTCTTTGGTCTCACACGAAAATAAAGGGTTTGTTCAGATGACCAAGCTAACAACCGCTCAAATCTACCAAGACCGGCTTAACAAGGTCGTAAGCTATGTGCATAGTCATTTAGATGATGACATCCGTATTGATGACTTGGCTAAAGTAGCGCATATGTCTGCCTATCATTGGCACCGTATTTACAAGGCCATGCAGGGTGAAACTGTAGCCGCTACTATCAAGCGCTTGCGCCTGGAGCGGGCCGCTGATCAACTTGCCAATAGCGATATGCCAATTAAAGAGATTGCTAATATTGCGCACTTTAGTACTTCGGAGGCATTTGGTCGTGCATTTAAACAGGTGTATCAACAAGCACCAGCAGCGTACCGAAATGCAGGTAGCCATAACGCCTTTAAGCGGGCAAATTTGTTACAAGACGGCTCACATTTTGATGTTGTGATTGAGCCTTTGAGTGTTACGTATTGCGCCAGTGTTGAGCATCGGGGTTCTTATATGCAAATCAATCATGCTATGGGTACTTTGCTTGGTACGTTGGCGCAACATCAACTACTTAACAAAGACACTCAGATGATGGCTGTGTTTTACGATGACCCCGATACTGTCGAGGCAGATGCACTTCGCTCTGCAGCGTGCTCACCGATTGCCGCAACAGTTGCGTTACCTGCACCACTAACATCGTTATCGCTTTACCAAGGTAGCTATGCAAAACTTGTGTATCAAGGGCCCTATGCTGATATGAAAGATGCTTATCAGTGGCTGTATGGCACTTGGTTGCCACGCTCTGGTTATGACGCAGCGGATGCGCCTAATGTTGAGTTATACCTTAACAATCCAGCAGAGGTTGCGCCAACGGAATTACTCACTCAGCTTTGCTTGCCACTGCAAGCAGACAATGTCTAACGGGAGCGATGATTATGTGTGCAGCTAAGGGCAAAAGCAACTCGAGCGCTAACAGCGAAGACAAGGAGTTAGCTCAAGAAACGTTAGCGCAATTCCCAAAGGAGGTTGGCAAGGCGTTGGGGCAGCTTCGCTTGTTGGTTTTATCAACTCACAAGAAAACAAAGAATGTAGGAGAGCTCTCTGAAGTACTTCGGTGGGGGCAGTTGAGTTATCTGACACCGACAGGCTCAATGATACGATTGGGTATGAGTAAATCAGGCAAGCCTGCCATGTTTTTTCATTGTGGTACCTCGTTGATCGAGGCATACCGAGCACAATACTCACATGAGTTTGAATTTGAAGGTAACCGAGCATTGGTGTTAACAAGTTCGGTTAGTTCAACTAAGGCGGCGCTCGCGCACTGTGTCGAACAAGCGCTAACGTATAAATTAAAATAACAAATAGCCGCACCCTGCTTGCGTAAGTTGAAAAAACTAGTGTTTTCTCGTTGTTATCGTGTTCTGATAACCACCGTCCCAGCTAGTTTGTCGTGCAAACCCTGGTTGCGCTTGTCGAAGGCAACCATAATAAAACCGATAAATAAGATAAGCGCTGCTGGAATGTAAGCGATAAATCGGACAATACTCTGCCCAATTTTAATCGGGCCACCATCCGCTGCGCGAACTATTTTTAAGCCCAGCAGCATTTTCCCAGGTGTCGCCCCGAAGAAAAGCCAGAAAGGAATAATAATCAGGGCGGGTAACAGATTGCTATACAAGCTGAACGAAACGCTTCCTACTAATGCATCCCCAGAGAGTATTGCTTCGAGCGGTGTGTTGAGCAGCGTGTCACCAAATAGTTTCCAAATAACGGCACCAATGATAACCACCTGCCACACAGTATCGATAAGCGATGCGCCAACGCGAATCCAGAATCCCGCGTACTCAGTGTTGCTATTATCTAACAAAGAATCGTTATTCATAAGTTGTCTTGTTTTCGATCAATTGCCACACCCAGAGCATAGCTTGGATCTATTGATAAGGTGATTTATGTCAAAATCGGCCCATCATCCTAATGCTGATAAGGAGCGGTCGCATGCCTGCCAATAGAAACTTCTTATTGATCACAGCGGATCAATGGCGCGGTGACTGTTTGTCGGCTGCAAACCATCCTGTCGTTAAAACGCCGCATCTTGATTCGCTCGCCGCTGAGGGTGTACTTTTTAACCGGCACTATGCAGGCGCAACGCCATGCTCGCCGGCAAGAGCCTGCATGTATACCGGCCTGTATCAAATGAATAACCGCGTTTGCGTAAATGGTTCGCCGCTTGATAAACGGCACGACACGCTCGCCTTGGCGTTCCGTCGCTTAGGCTATGACCCGACCCTGTTCGGGTACACCGATCAAGGCCCAGACCCTCGTGGCTTGCCTGCGCTTGATCCAGTGTTAACGACCTACGAAGGATTATTGCCGGGTTTTAATTGGCGAGTAAGCTTGCCGGATCATCAGCGACCTTGGTTATCTTGGTTAGAACAACAAGGCTATGAAGATGCGCTGGCTAATAACTGTATGCACACGCCCGTAGGAGGTGTTGATGATCCTCCACAATCTGCCGTGCCGCAATATCGTGCTGAACATACCGAAACCGCTTTCATGGTGGGTGAGTTTGATCGATGGTTAGCTGAGCAAGAACATGCCATGGCATTCGATGACGACCATCAGTGGTTTGCTCACGTCAGTTTACTTAGGCCACATCCCCCGTTTACGGTTCCCGAGCCTTACAACACAATGTTCTCGCCATCAATGGTGCCGGCTTTTGCCGGTGGTGGCGATTGGCAAAAAACCGCTGCTAGTCACCCCTATCTTAAGTATGCGTTTTCGGCACTGCCTAAGGCTCAGTTCATTCCTGGGGCGCAAGGAATGATCTCGGATTGGAACGTAGATGAGCTACGCAATATCGCCGCGTGCTACTACGGCATGATCGCGGAAGTGGATGCGCAGCTTGGACGATTATTTGATGGGTTAAGGCGGAGAGGTTTCTGGGACAACACTGTAGTGGTATTCACATCTGATCACGGTGAAATGTTGGGCGATCATGGGTTGCTGGGCAAGCAAGGATTTTATGATCAGAGCTATCACGTGCCGTTAATTATCAAAGCGCCGGATCAGCCACATCGCGGTGCAGTAGTGGAAAAATTTACCGAAAGTGTGGATCTAATGCCAACGTTGTTAGATCTAGCTAACGCCCGCCCGCCGGCACATCTTGATGGGCATTCTGTTGTGCCATTTTTGCACGGTGATACGCCGCTTGACTGGAGGCCCGCTGCGCACTGGGAATTTGATTTTCGTAATATCGACACCCGCTTTGCCGAACAATCGCTGGATTTGAGTAGCTCGCAGTGCAACCTCTGTGTGCATCGCGCCGATTCATACAAATACGTGCACTTTAGCGGCCTGCCCAATTTGTTATTCGATCTCTCGGCGGATCCAACAGAATGCAACAATGTGATTGATCACCCTGATTATCAATCGATTAGAGTGGCTTGTGCTGAGGCAACACTTAGCTGGCGAGCCGTGCATTTAGATCAATCGCTGAGCTACAGCACAATCACCGATCGTGGCGTCGTGAGCATTTAGTCATACTTGTGTCAGTTGGCTGGCGGATACGGTTAAAAATGAATAGCAGGTGACTCAGCGCGAACGGGCTGCATTGGCTATGATTAAGCCATGAAGATTGAAGCCAACAATTTAGATCCACTGGAATACCTTTGCGCGTAGCAACTTACAGCCAGCCGACCGCTCAGGCTAGAGGCTCATCGATCGCTGTAGCCTTGCTAGTGTTGACGATATTGCTGGGCACGAGCGCTCTGCACTCAACGATGTCGCACTTTGTTCCTCAGCTAAACACATTAGTAACGCTCATTTGGGTGGCGGCGTACCTGGCAGCGTTTGCAGGTTTGATGTTCTCTCATGGCATCAATTGGATTTCGTGGATAACACGTTATCGGATCCTGCTGGTTGTCTTGTTATTGGGCTGCATTATATCCGTCACCTGGTCACCGATCCCTGCGGTATCGGCTGAGCGCGTGGTGCATTTGTTTGGCTGTTCCATTCTCGCCATCTATATCGGTTTTATGGTTCCGCTGCTAACTATCTTGCGAGTGTTCGCAGTAGTGCTCGGCGGCATAATGCTAACAAGCGTAGTGGCAGCGGTAGCGCTGCCCGATTTTGGTATTGAGGCCTATGAAGGTACTCAGGTGTGGAGAGGTGTGCTTAACTCCAAAAATGCCCTAGGCTTTTGGGCCGCTGTAGGTGTGCTCTTGTACGTCACTCTGTTCCCCTCAACACACACTGCATTTTTTAAATTGTGTTGCTTGTTACTTGCTGGTGTCTGTTTAGGTGTTCTCTATTTGAGTCATTCAGCAACATCGCTGTTAGCGCTTCTGATCGCTGGTTCCATATGTTTGTATATATACATTGCAATTCGCTTTCAGCTTGGTTTTATTCGTATGGCGATTATGGCCATATTGTTCGTTGGTTTGGTCGCGATGGTCGCAGCCAACATTGATACAGCTGAATTAGTCGGCCGCACGGATGATTTAACCGGGCGAGGTGAGGTATGGACGCAAACCTGGAAGTTGATCATGAGCAAGCCACTTACCGGTTATGGCTATGGCGCATTGTGGTTTCCTACTGATTCCACTCTTTGGGTTCAACAATCGTTAACGGACTTCACTTGGGTTGTGTTTCATGCGCACAATGGCTTGTTGCAAGTAGCTTCCGAAATTGGTTTGCCATTAGCCTGCCTTGCATTGTTGATGGTGGCGCAGCAATTGATAGAGATTTTTTATTGCCAATACGAAAAACAGCAGGTGGGCGTGTTATTCGTGCTGGGCTTTGTTATTGCGTATTTAGTGAGTAATTTTTCAGAAGCGCGTTTCTTAGTTAATCGTGAGCTTTACTGGATATTCTTTTTAGCCTTACCTATCAGCATGCTCCGTCAGATCAATGTTGTCTCGCAAAATGAAGTGCAGGATGACGATATGAGGGATGGTGTTATTCATTCGATACCTGGTAAGCCCTGGCTTGATCGACGGGAAGTGCCAAGCCCAACTATGTCAACTGATCGTCGTCAGGCTCCGCTACTTGGCCTGACCATAGATAGCGCTGATATCGATCTAGGCGGCGACCCAGACGATACCGATAATGGCGAATTTACCTCATACGACCCAGAGCTCTCAGGTGGCACCTTAGATACGACGGATGACCACGATGAGCGAGTGGATTATGAGCTGGATGACGATGGCGATCAGCTGGATCATTCCGATGAATACGATATCGTTAGAGACGACGATCTAGATCGTTACGACAAACACTTCACTGCTGATGAGCAAGATATAGAAGACGTTAGTGAAGATCACGATGACACCTTGGAATCGCGCTAGATTTTGATCTCACCGCGCTGTAGTAAGAGCTGCAGTTTCAACAGTGAGGCCATCGCTAATCCATCAGTAATTTCTCCATCCATTACCATTTCAATAGCCTGTTCAACCGGCAGGCGTTTAATCTGGATTAATTCAGTGTCGTCGGGTTGAGCATCGCCAATTGATAAACCTTGTGCGATATACGCAATCGCTGACTCGTCAGTGACTGAATTAGACGTATGCAGACGCAGTAGTTGTGTCCAGCTTGAGGCCGTGATCCCTGTTTCTTCTCGTAACTCACGTTGGGCTGCTAATAGGGGATCTTCATCTGGTGCGCTGCCGCCCTCGGGTATCTCCCAAGAGTAGCAATCCAGCGTGTAGCGTTGTTGTCCGACTAGCCAAGTGTAGCCTTCATCATCGATGGGGATCATACCAACTGCAGTGGCTTTAAAATGGACCAAACCGTAGATAGCCGCGTTGCCGGTAGGTGCGGTGACTTGTCGATGGCTAACAGTGATCCAACTGTTGTCGTACACTGTCTCAATAGAATGAGTTTGCCAAGTTTGGGTTTTGTCTGACATGGGTAAAGCTATACTATGGGGCTACGGATGCGGCCCCATAGTCGAGCAAATCGTACTTTGTTGTCAATGTGGTTTTGTTATTACTTATCGATCTTAAGAACAGAGCCGTTCTGTAAAGCATTCTCAACCTGCCCAGAGACTTCGTTTGCTACTTCTTTAGCCACTTTGCCAGCACTATCAAGTGCAACGCTAGCAGCGGCTCCCGCTTCTGCTGCCAGTTCTTGTGATTTAGCTACAGTATTTTTGTAGGTGCCAGCGAGGAGTTCTTTGCTGGCTTGAGAGCCGGCAGAGATTAACAGTTTGTCCGGCACAGCTTGGCCATTTAAGACAACTTTATGTGGAGAAGTTTTAACCGTGCCGCTTCCTCCCTCTTTTTTGTAGACACAATCAAGGCTGCCTGCTTGGCCGCTGCTATTAGTGAAAGCCACCTTTGTAGTAACTGACCGGTTATTGTCGCTTTGACTAGTGCTACCCCATTCAGAGATGGTATTTGACGTGAGCTGTTTAGCGACTGCTTGGCACATAGATAACTGTGGGTTGTCTGAATTAGTGCAAGCGACAGCAAGAAGAGCGACTAGGGATGTTGTTGATAGCGAAAGCGTATGCGACAGTTTCAAGGCAGGCGTCCTTTTGATTTAGTAGTCAGCACTATAATGATCGGGCACCCATATGTCTATCGTATAGCGGGTCGCTTTTACGATGCTTAACTGAATGTAAATGTTAGTAGCACAACAGCAAGAAGTGATGCACCCATCATGACATTAATCCGTCGTTGCCAAATGTCGGATAGCTGTAATTTTTTTATCGATACGCCAAGTATTAGCCAAAGAATGTGAATCGGAATCCATACGGCATTGATAGCTATAAATTTCCAGAGTATCTGTTGCGGCACGCTTAGATGGCTAAGTGGAAAACCAGCAAATAATGCAGTGTTAACTACGTAAGCTTTTGGATTAATTAACTGCAAGGCGATGCCATTAACAATACCAGGTGCTTCAGCTTTTTTTATAAAGTCTAATGTGGTGCCCGCAAACGCAATACGCAGAGCCAGGTATAGCAAATAGGCTAAAGAGCAGTACAGTAATGTGTATCTAATTAATGGATATTGGGCGAAGAACGCTGTAATGCCCGCGACCACAGCTAGGGCAACCAAATTGGTGCCGATTAATAGACCGATAAAATACCGCTGCGCGCTGCTGCTACCGAAGGCTGCGCCTACGCCTGCTAGTGATAGCACACCAGGCCCGGGTGTGATTAGCAGAAAAAATACGGTAGTAAAGAATGCTAGCATTCATACATTGTACTCATGGTCACAATGCAGCGGGCAATCTGATTTAAGGTAAAACGGCAGGTGCGCCGAGTACGTTTGTCCAGTAGCGGGTGTAGTCAGTGTTTTCATCTGCAATACACGCTACGGCAATTTCTGTGTAGTTTGAGCTCATCAAATTACGGCAATGGCCTTCACTGCTTAACCATCCCTCTATCACTTCCTGAGCCGTTTCTTGGCCGGCAGCAATGTTCTCACCAATCGCGACCCAGTCATACGACTGAGCGTCTGCCCTAGCGGACACGCTGCTACCATCACTGCCAGTGTGGCTGAAAAAATTGTGGGCCGTCATATCAAGTGAGTGAACTTCAGCGGCGCTTTGCAGCTTATTGTTCCACTTGACGCTTGCTACCGCCGGAAAATTATCGTTGCCACAAGCGCGTCCTTGCGCGCGTGCTGCATTGATTCTGGTTAGCATTACCTCTTGAAAGCGTTGTTTGTCAGTATCGCAGAACACTGGTGTGGATAGATCTACTGCTACTGTCGCTGGCTGGTTGTTTTCGCCATTTTCTTGCTCAGGGTTATCTGCGGTCTCAGTAGTGTTGTCAGTTGCGCTATTGTTCTCGCCGGTATTGACAGGCGCTGAGTTTGAAGGCGTTGTGCTTTGCTCATTGGCTGCCTGTGCATCAGGCGGATTGGAGGCGCCACCTGCGCAAGCCGTCAACACGGCTGTGAGTCCGAGCGTGATCACGTATAGAGCACTGTTTGATTTAGCTAAGATTGGCATATATGAGGCCTAACAAAAACGTCCCGATAAAAGGGCAAGTATCGCGCCGCGAACGAGCCTTGTTACGTTGCCATACTGGAAGGTAGCCTTTTGTTTGCGTAAAAGTGCGAAGGCGCTATCAGTTTGGCGTTATGGAGGGCGTGAAACGGTAGCAGATTGTAGTTTCTCGCCTAATGGGGTAGTAAAACTCCTGTCAATTTCGTATAAATACGGTTGATTAACTTTTTTAGAATATCTGGGTTTTCTATGAACCGTGTGCTGATCGTAGTGTTCTCAACTCTGTTGGCCTCTTGTGCGGGAAGCAATTATTATCAGGTGCGGCCAATCTCACCCACCAATCTATCACCTGCTCCAGATGTTGTTATTGTTCAGGGTACAGAGACTGAATTCGCCTGGAAGGCGGTATCGCGTGCTGATAGTTACGAGTTTCACTTATTTAATCGCAATAGCGGTGATATAACGCAGTACTACATGCAAAATTTAAAGCCGGCACAAGTGTGCGCTGCGGATCGATGCAGTGTTGTTGTGAAGGTTGAACTACCGGTCAACCATAGTCATGCATGGCGAGTAAGGGCGGTGAACAATCAAGGGGCGTCGGTTTGGTCGCGATGGATGTTTGATGTCGTCGAGCCTTAGCAGCTAGTGCCTATCCAGGTCCTATAGCATTCTTACTGCCGCCATTCCGATCGTAATCGATAAAACGCTGACGGCGGTAGTCATGGCTATTATTTCTGCTGCTAACTCACCACTGTTTGTCATCTCTTGTGCCATCACGTAGCTGGCTGACGCGGTTGGCGCTGCCGACATAAAAAACAGAATCACCAAGTAATCTCCGCGCACACCTAATAACCAGCCGATCGAAACAATCAGCAGAGGAGAGAGCACCAATTTAATTAAGGTGGCAATACTGACTAAGCTGCTGTTTGTTCTTAAGCTGCTGAGCTTGATATTGGCACCAACGCAGATGAGTGCGATTGGCAGTGTCATTGCTGAAATATAAGCGCCAGTGCTGATTGCAACGGCAGGTATCTGAATTTTAGTAAGCGAGGCTAAGGAGCCCAAGATAATGCCAATGATTATTGGGTTCGTGATGATGCGTTTGAGCGCACCTGTGGAGTTAAGAACCCAAACTGCAACAAGGTTGTAAATTGTGGTAACTACTGCGATGTACACAGCTAGAGAGGGTAATATGGCCTCGCCGTATGCCGCAACCGACAATGCTACTGCAACGATCGCTTTATTACCGCGGTACGCGCCTTGAATAAAAACACCTCTCTTTTGGGTAGGTACGCGCTTACTGAACAGTACCAAAAACACCACCAAAAGTAGCGTGCCGAGAACACCACTCGCAACAAAGAGCAGATCGAACGATTCAGTAATATCCTTGGATGAAATGGCGAAGAACAACAGTACAGGTAAAGCGATATTAAAAATAAGCCCGTTGGCTTGTTTCACAAAAACTTCATCGATTGCTTTGGTTCTTTTGAGTGTGAAACCCAGCAACAACAGCAAAAGGATGGGCCCGGTGACCCCAAAGGCAAATTGGAGTTCTTGTAGCATTAGTTCGCCGTCGCGCCGCGCGTAGCTTGTTCTCTTTTGTATGCAATGCCAATCAGCTGAGTGGCGAATATGGATAGTAGGCAGTAGATCAAAAAGTAATAAAAACCTGTGCCCAACTGCGCATCAAAGGCCACTAATCCGTTTTCTTCTTGAATGCCGTTGGCAGCTAAGTAGGCAACAAAAATCCCCACCACAAATACGTCGGCCATCGACCACTTGCTTAAGGCGTTGCCTATCATCATAAAATTATCTTTAACTTTGTTGGATACTGGCATTAAGGTACCGGCGGCGAGCAAACCCTTTATTACAGGCACGACAACACTAAATAGTAAAATCAATACCGCCACCAATACATGCTTGCTGGCGTAGAGTTCTTTTGCTGTACCGATAATGCTTCGGGTTTTATCAAATGCTGAAATCGTGCCCGAGACATCTAGGTTGGCGATTAACATATCGGCTAGATCGGCGATAAAGCCTGATGTTTGCTGATTGTCTTTGAGAATTTGTCGTCCTTCATCCACCAGCTGAGATCGCTCAACCGTGCCCTTTACTGACAACATGGGATGAGTTAGGCCTGGGATTAATGACATGTAGGCAAAAACTAGGAAAAGAAAGCCAACGATTTTTAACATGGAATAGTGAATGACGCGCCAGAGTTGCAGTTTAGAAGTATAGCAATAGACCGATAAAATAAGGGTCGGCTAGGCTGTGTCCTGATATGAGTTATGCCTTTATTATCAGCAATACCCAAATATTGCTAAATCAACATGTCGCCAGGTTATTGAGAGTCCAATGATGAGATCCCTGTTAAGCCTACTATTGGTATTCACGCTTTCTGCATGTGGTAAGCCCCAACTTACCCAATTGAGTGATGATTCGATCGTGTTAGCGTTTGGCGACAGCTTGACGGCGGGCAAGGGCGTTCAAGCAGATGAGGCCTATCCTGCCAAATTAGCTGAGATGATGGGTATCACCGTAGTGAATGCGGGTATATCAGGAGAAACAACCAAACAAGGCTTGCAACGATTGCCAAAGGAGTTAGAGAAACATTCGCCCGATCTAGTGATCTTGTTTGAAGGTGGTAACGATATTTTGCGAAACTATGATCTAACGCAAACTAAGCAAAACCTAAATGCAATGATCAACTTGATTAAGCAAAGTGGGGCGCAGGTTGTTTTGGTCGCAGTGCCACGCAAGTCGCTTTTATCAAGTGCTGCGAAATTTTATGCAGAGCTGGCGGAAGAGCAGGAGATTCCATTACAAAAAAACATCGTGGCAAGCTTGATTAAGCAAGCCGATATGAAATCAGATTCGGTACATTTTAATCAAGCGGGTTATCGGGCAGTCGCCGTAGCGATTAAAGAGTTATTGGAAGATCACGGGGCCATTTAATGGTGACGTTAAACAAACCATAAACATAGCGCTTGCCATCGCTAAGAGAAAGTCTAGTCGCTTTTTACGCTTCTTAGTTTTGTTATCAGCTGCTGAAGCAGGGCTTCAGAGCGCGAATCATTGCTTGCGAAAGGAAATTGCTGAGCGGCTTCCATTTTAAGACAAGCAGCACGAATCATTTCATCTGTGATGGGTTTTTCTGTTGCTGCGCGGTCTAGAAGGGCTGCATAGGTAAGATCGGTTTGATTGTTTGTTATGTTGTCGTTATCTTGTGGGTAGTCTGTTGGTGGTAACACACGACCTCTCCTATGGGTATTAAAATCGTCGAAACCATAAGAGCATGTTGAGAAGTCGCTGTCACGCTATAGGGTGGGAAGTGGTTCTCACTTCTAGAAACAGATAGGTAAATTAGTTTGTTGAGTGCTGATTATCACTGTAGAGCCGCTGAATATTGCTTTAAGCGTTCCCACAAACTGGCTGCTCCGGCTTTGCCTAGGATTTTTTCAAAATGCTTCGGATGCACATAAGCTAGGTCGTGCAGGGAGCGGGCGTGGTAAGTCCCTTCAAAAGTAGCAATGGATTCCTCGGGCACCACCGTATTCAGTGTCTCGGTCAAAAAATCTGGGTGCCAGCCAACGCGATTGTAAAATGCTAGCGTACCCTCGCACCTAGCGATGGCGATACCCTGTAGCGGTGGGGATAAGGTGGAAAAAAACACCCCGGACATCACCTCTTTGTCAAAATCGACGTTTGCAGTAGTGTCAGGTTTGATTCTGGCTATGCTGTTGAAAATATCTTGTTTGAGGCGAGTTTCGAGATCAAGCGGATTTTCGCTGCAAATGAGCTCGGCGGTTCGCTGAACTGGGTCAATGAGTGTGTTCATAACGTGTATTGTGCAGCAGCAATGACAAAATTCAAGTATCAAATAGTCTACTCCCCCCTACAGCGCCGTCTGCACTGGTGGGTGGCTGGCCTCACTGCAGCGCAATATGCCATGCAAAATTGGCTTGTTGACGCGATGGAACGGGTTCGCGGCGGCCAGAACATCGGCTTAGCCGATTTCTTGCTTACTAATGCACATATGCTAATTGGCGCTTCTGTGGCCTATTTGGTCGTGGTACGACTGCGACTACGGCGGCAAATGGCCAAAGCTAACCCCTCGACGGGTTTTACGCATATCCAATGGTTGGCTCTGTGGGTTCACCGCTTGTTGTATGCCGTTTTGCTCGGCATGGTGGCCACTGGTGCACTACATTATTATGCGGGCTGGTCGTTTGCAGGCCAGTTGCATGAATGGGGTAAAGGGCTGTTGGGGCTATTGATTGCCACGCATCTAATTGGCGCCGCACAGCACTATTGGCGACAGCGAGCATGAACATATGACGCGTAAATGCCCGTAAGCGGTCGGTGCGCTGATACAATATCGGATTAACTTAAAACTGTACGTAGCGCTGTAAGCGCTCGGAGATATCTATGACTGAGAATGCCAACGACTCCGGCATGGTTCGAATGATGATTATCGTGATGGGAGCACTAGTTGTTTTCACTCTTTTTTGCGTGACTGTAGCCCGATTTCTCGGTATCGCCGATGGCGATGGTGGTGATCCGCTGATGCGCGCCGCCCTGGTCGATCGAATCCAGCCCGTCGGCGCGGTTCGTACTGTTTTAGAAGCGCCAACTGCGGCTGCAACTGTGGTTGCCGCAGTTGCGCAAACTCCTGAAGAAATGTTCAACGGTGCTTGCATCGCCTGCCACGGTTCGCCAGGGTTGCCGGATGCGCCAAAGGTTGGCGATGAGTCTTGGGCAACTCGTGAAGGTGGTGATATTGCAGCTTTAACAGCTAGCGCCATCGCTGGGAAGGGCACCATGCCTGCACGAGGTGCGAGTACCCTCACCGATGATCAGATTCGTGAAGTTGTCGAATACCTTGTTGGCAAGTAGGCAGCTTATTTCATGGGTCAGTTAATTGAATTTATCGGTAATCATCCATTACCGGTCGTCGCGTTTTTGGCCACCTTGGGCATGTTGGTGTTTACTGAGTACACACGCCTGTTTTCAGGTGTTAAGGCCTTGGGGCCTTATGTGGCCACTCAATTGCTCAATTCTGGTGAAGCAATCTTTGTAGACGTGCGTTCCGATGGCGAATACAAAAACGGGCATATTATTAATGCGCGCAGTATGCCGGTGAATAATTTTGATAAGCATATCCATGAGATCGAAAAATATAAAGATAAGGACATCGTCGTTTACTGCGATACCGGTATGCGAGCATCAAAGGCTGCTGGAAAGCTAAAAAAGAATGGTTTTACGCAGCTCAACACAATTGCTGGAGGGTTAGTGGCTTGGGAAAAGGCTAGCTTGCCCACAGTCTCTAAGTAACGCCAAACCAAGCAATAAATTTAGTCGAAAATCCGAGAAGACCGGAGAGAAGCCCCGATATGAGCGCAAAAATCGTAATGTACGAATCCATGTTGTGTGGGTACTGCCGCGCTGCCAAACGTTTGCTTGACAACAAAGGATGGGAGTACCAAACCATCGGTGTTGATGCTAAACCAGCAAACCGTAAAGAGATGCAAGAGAAAAGTGGCCGTACCTCAGTCCCACAAATTTGGTTTGACGACGTGCATATTGGTGGTTTCGACGATCTGGCCGAGCTTGATGCTGACGGCAAGCTCGATGCCCTTTATGAATCTAAGTGAATAACCCAAGCTGATTGCTATAACCGAGACCAATATCCATGGCTGAAGACACTGGATCGCAAGACCAAGCTGCAAGCACCACTGAAGAAGGTGGTCAGCAGTTCAAGATACATCGCATCTATCTAAAGGATGTCTCTTACGAGTCACCGCATACGCCTCAGGTGTTTGTTGAAAACACGTCTTGGCAGCCCAACGTTTCATTGCATATCAATACTGAAAGCACCAAGCTTGAAAAAGATATGTATGAGAGCGTTTTAACGGTTACTGCAACCGTTAAGCTGGGCGAGGAAACTGCCTACCTAACCGAAGTTAAGCAAGCGGGCCTGTTCCAGGTAAGTGGTTTTCCTGAAGATCGCTTAGGCCCAATGTTGGGTAGCTTTTGTCCTAATTTATTGTTCCCGTTCGCACGCGAAGCCATTGCATCTCTGGTGCAAAAGGGCGGTTTTCCACAGTTATTGCTTGACCCAGTTAATTTTGATGCGCTGTATGCACAACACGTGCAGCAAGCTAAGCAAAACGCACCTGCACCCGATACTGAGCAGTAACTATCAGCTTCCACCTGCGAACGCACTGTCGTGGCAATGATGTGTCGTTCAGCTAGAACGCTGAGCCGTTAATGCCCAAGCACCTGCAATCGTTAGCAATGTTCCGCCCCCAATATTAAATCGCTGCTGCGCCGCTGGTGATGACAGTAGCTTTCGTGCTGTCGATGCAAATATCGCATACCCGCAAGCATTCAGCGTTGCAAGTATTACAAAGGTGATTGACAACAGCCATAGCTGTGGTGCTACGGCCGAAGCTTTGTTAATGAACTGCGGCAAGAAGGCGACAAAAAATATGATGCCCTTCGGGTTAAGCGCTGTGACTAACCAAGTGTTAGCAAATAGCTTCCACTGCGAAGGCAAAGTGCTCACATCATCCGCCGCTTCCGTTCGGATCGGCGATGATTTATCCAGTAGTAGTTTTACGCCCAAATAAATTAGGTATAAACCGCCCGCCACTTTGATCGCAGTAAACAACCAGGTAGAAGTAGCCAATACAGCACCAAGGCCAGCTAGTGAGAGTAGTAAGGCAGTTGAATCGCCAAGGGCAACAGCCGCAACTAACGGAATATTGGCTCGCTTGCCATGGGCGATTGAATAGCTGATCACGGTGAGTATGGTTGGGCCAGGAATGATCAGCAATACACAGCTTGCTAATACAAATGCTAACCAGAGTTCGATTGCCATGCTTTTATTGGAGCGATGATTATCGCTATATAGTACTGATGAGCAGAGAAATTGCAAAACCTTATTGAATTATTCACGGCGACAACTGAGCAATAACTGAAATCGGAATTTCCACAATAAAGGCACTAGTGGACAAGTGATTACTGTTAGCTGGGCATGCATTTTTTTAAAAAATGTGATCAGTAAATTCTTCCTCGCGGTGTCATTGCAGGAAATCAAACCCGTTATATCGTATAAAAAAAGTGTTTACATTTTGTTTTTCTATTTTATCCGAGTTGCTAAATGTGAATCACTAAGGCGCTATGCGGTTTGCACGGCGCCTTATGCAGATTCGATGCCAAAACAGGTAAAAAATAACTACAAAAAGCGCTTGCAGTCTCTGGCAAAGCGATGTTAAAACTATTGGCACTGAAACACGCAGCGAGCTGCCGGAGGGACATTCACAAAAAAGACAATCAACAGTTTTTAGCGGGCTAACCACCACAGCAGTTAGTCGCTTTATGTAGAGGGTTTAGCATCCAAGCGTTGTGGCTGGATAGATCTACAAAACTGGGGTGAGGAGGGTAACTGTTACCTTCATCCAGCGTTTACCGGATAACAATATAAGTACAAGCTCACTACAGCGAGCTACGAAAAGGGCTACATTAACGAACCTTAGGAGCTAGGAGACAAAATACTAATCGCTACAGCTGCAAGGTTTAAGGGTTTATTGGTCCAACGATTGAAACGCAAAAAAACAGACCATGATAATGCTCGGCGGCGCTACTAACTTGAAGCGCGTCAGCAGGACATGAGACGCCACGTCGGAGCCGGCCGACAGTGGTGGTTTACCTTCCCGCTATCGTAAGTTACATTCCAAAATCATTTTGTCGCCAAGCCTCGAATGCAATGATTGCTGCTGCGTTCGACATGTTCAAGCTTCTGCTATGTGCTTGCATTGGAATTCTAATGATGTGATCCACTGCATTGCTTTGCATCAGCTCTAGTGGAAGCCCCTCGGTTTCTGAACCCATAAGTAAAATATCGCCTGGTTTGTAGTTAGCCTCGGCGTAACTCATCGTGCCCTTTGTTGAGCAGGCATAAACTTTCTCATCATTTGTTGCTGTCAAAGCTAGGCAGTCTGCGATATTTTTATGCACTTGCACGCGGGCGGCTTCTCGATAATCTAAGCCAGCACGGCGCACCGACTTTTCATCAAGTGAAAAACCCAGCGGTTCAACCAAGTGCAGTTCAAAACCTGTGTTTGCACACAATCTGATCAGGTTGCCAGTGTTGGGAGGTATCTGTGGATTATGAAGAACGACTTTAAACACGATGGGCCTTGGACTTTGCATGAATAGGGTGAGATTGGATATGGATAGAGTAACTAACTACGAAGCAAATAGGCGGGCGTTTGCAACTGTGATTGCCAATTGAGCAATGGCGTAATTATTTGATCAATTACTAGGCAATAATAATGTCACATGTTGCGTAACTATCTGCTACGCCTCACTTTTGATGCCTTCTAAGCTTGCGTTACGTCAATAGCAAACTATGTTTAGAACTGAGCGAAAAATCATTTCTCAGATTTAATGTTTGTTGGTTACACAGTATGAGTTTTGAACAGCACAGTACCAGCGTTGAAAAGCGCCAATATTACTCTTCCTCGCAAGGGCCGTTTCATAGCGCCAATAATATCTACATGTTTTTTGGTGGTGGCGAGCGCGGCGAAATAGTTGAATCCATTATTGACGAAATTCGTCGAGGCGATCAACTCATTACTGTGCACGGAGAGCTTGGTAGCGGTAAGACAATAATGGCGCTGGTTTTAGCCGATCGATTGAAGCACCGTTACAACACTATTCATTACGAGCTTCAAACTTTGTCGATTGGCATGTTGCTTCGGCATCTATTGATCGAAATTTGCCCACGCCAAATTGAGCTGCTCAGTTCTGATATGGCGGCAACAGGTGCAGATGAGGCTACAATTGAACAAGCTACAGAGCAACTGTTCACCGCGTTGGCTAATCCCTCATCTGGCAACAAACCTTATGTGCTGTTAATTGATTCGGGTGCAACGGTTGATGCTGGTTCAATGAAATTGATAAGGCGTTTGTCGCAATACAAAAAGAATGGCCAGGCGGCAATCCGGATCGTGTTGTTTCGTCGTATAGACGCTGATGCAGCCAGAATGGTTGCCGGGCAAAATGTGATTAATCAGCCGCGCCATCATTATTGGTTGCGCCGTTTAACATTGACAGAGATCAACGAATACCTTCGGCACCACATGATGCTTTTTGATTTCAATCAACGTGACATGTTCACTTCGGACATGGCCTACTTTATTGCTGATCGTTCCGAAGGTGTGTTCAATTCAATCAATGGATTGGCTAAAAATGCGTTTAACTTGGCTAGCCTAGAAGACTCAGAACAAATATCGATTACGCACCTGATGTCGGCGGATGTGCCTGAGCCTGCGGAACGTGTACCGACCAGTTTTTTACGCCGGCACCGTCAAACGGCTGTGCTGGTCATTGGTGTTTCTTTGTTTATTTTGCTTGCAGCAACGTTAACTTTGCTATAGATTAAAAGGTGAAGCGACGGATAGCTTCGCGATTTGGCAAAGTATTGCTAGAGTTATTTGGCTCTTAATAGCTTATATATTTGGTTAGCCGATCGGCTGCTATTCTGGTTATCGCGTTTTCTTCCGTTTGAGTATTTGCTGGATATCTACTGGATATCTACTGGATATGTACATGCTTTTTAGATGTTGCGGCTTGTAGCGTTTTAGTGCGTTTGTTGTTCTATCACCATCGCCTTGCAAGTGCGAGGTGCTGACAAAAGGAATTGTCGAGTGAACTATAAGATTAGGCTCAGATTTGTGCGTGTGCGTGTGCGTTGGTGCATAGCGCTGCTAGTTCTGCCTCTACTATCATCATGCGAGCTACTAGGGCCTAGGCATCAAGCGGCTGATCTCTCTAGCGCTGTGCATGAGAAATGGTCAGATTGGGAACAGGATTCGGTGCGTTCGCACGATGAAATCTCGCTATCGGAAGCTGCATTAGCGTTACAACTTGATACTGATGCTGACCAGCACGCCGCAGCGGATCCGCTGGCGATGGTGTTGGATGTTAGCGCTGTCAAGGCCCCTATCGAATCGGTATTGTTCGCGCTAACAGCAGATGTTGGAGTGGGGCTGCACATCAGGCAAGCGCTGGTGGGTAACGTCACATTACGAGCACAGGGTCAGAACCTTAAAACCGTATTGGATTTGCTCTCTCAACAAATTACGATGCACTGGCAACTTAAGGCTGGCCGGCTGGATGTATGGGGTAGCGAGCCTTTTACGCATAGCTACGCAGTGGACTACCTCAATTTAGATCGTACAACGTTAAGTAGTGTGGGCTTGGCCACGCAGGTAGGCAGTATTAACGCTAATCCAGGTGAAGGCTCTACGACCGTTACTAATAGCTCTGAAACGCTCATAAGAAACCAAGCATTGCATCGTTTCTGGGATTCGTTGGTGGCGGATCTTGAAGGCTTGCGTAGTCAGTTTACTCAGCCTTCAACTTTAAATGATTCTGTTAGTGTGATGTCCTATACGATCAATCGTGATGCTGGGTTAGTGACGTTGTTTGCTGATGCCAAAGTGCATCAGTTGTTGGAGCGGTATCTTGGGCGGCTTAGCGATAGCGTAAGGCGGCAAGTGGTGATTGAAGCCACTGTGGTAGAAGTGACGCTATCGGATCAATTTCAAGCTGGTGTGGATTGGCAGTTTTTGGCTGACGGAGAGAGCGGCCTAAGCGGTGTGCAAAAGCTACTAGGGGCTGGTGCTGTTAATACAAGCTCTGCAGACAGGCTGCCAACACCATCAGCACTATTCAGCCTGGTTCAAAAAAGTAGCAAGGGCAATATGCGAGCAACATTAAGTCTGTTGCAGCAATTCGGCGACGTTCGAATCCTGTCTCGACCACGTATTATTGCCTTGAATAATCAATCATCAGTGTTGAAGGTTGTAGATAATCGTGTGTACTTTACGCTTAACATCGAACGCAAAAGTAGCGATACAAAAGATCAAATTAGTACGCAGTCTGAAATACATACTGTACCAGTGGGTTTGGTTATGAACGTTACGCCATTTATCGGTGCTGATAATGAGGTCATGCTTAATGTGCGGCCAAGTTTGTCACGTATTATCGGATTTGTTAATGACCCCAATCCTGAGCTAGCCCAAGCCAACGTGCGTAATGGTGTGCCAGAGATTCAAGTTCGAGAAATGGAGTCGATGTTGCGAGTCAAAAGTGGTGAGTTGGCTGTTATTGGTGGTTTGATGCAAGATGTGGTCGAAGATAATCAACGAGAGCTGCCAGGATTGTCTCGACTACCCGGTATTGGTAGTTTATTTTCCAGCAAAGAACGCAATAGACGACAGACAGAATTATTGGTGGTGTTGCGGCCAACGGTGATGCCTAATTTTGATCCGCCGCCTCGAAGTCGGTCAGGTTCATTGAATCAATAATTAACTCTTTTACAGAATATCAACAACAAAAGGAACGCACCATGGATGGAGCGAATTTTTCAATCAATGTTTCGAGCACAATCGACCTTGATCTGAATAGTTTTGTACCAGACCCACGCGCTGTAGATAGCTTGAGCATTGTTCTAGCTAAAGAATGTAGCACCTTGCCGATCTCGTTTGATCGAGAGCACAGGCGACTGCTGTTGGCCTCTGAAGCAGTACATGATGTGTTAGGCGCAGAACGATTGCGCCACGAAATTACTGATCCTATCAAGGTAACAATTAGCCCATTGCGTTGCAGATCGTTTGATGAAGCAATCGGACTATGTTATTCGCATGCCTTGAGTTTCAATGAAATTGTGCCTGAGCTCCTGTCGAATTCAAGCAGTTCCTTGCAACGAAGACCGGTGAATTCCCATCCGCTAATACGATTAGTAAACAGTGTGTTGCATGCGGCCGTAGATTGTCGTGCATCAGATATACATATCAATCCGGGGGCTAAGCAATTCTGTCGAATACGATTTCGTGTAGATGGGGTCCTCGATAATTGGCGTGAAATGCCGTTGGAACATTTAATCGCGGTTGCTGTTCGGATAAAGCTATTGGCATCGTTGGATATAGCCGAATCCAGATTGCCTCAGGATGGTCAGTTTAGTCTTCAGGTACAGGGGCGCTGGATAGATTTCAGGGTATCGACGTTCCCCACTACAAATGGGGAAAATTTAGTGTTGAGAGTGCTCGACAAGCGTGCACGCATGCTTAGTATAAGTGAATTACTTGTTGATAAGCGGCAGCAAGTGCAAGTCAAAACTCACTGTGACATGAAAGATGGCCTAACCATAGTGTGTGGCCCGACCGGTTGTGGTAAATCAACTACCTTGTTAGCGATGTTGTCAGAGCTAGATAGTCAGTCGCTTAATATTATGACCCTGGAGGATCCTGTTGAAAATACAGTGGAAGGTATACAACAGTGTTCAATTCAAGCGACTCAGCAATTGGATTATGTTGATGGCGTTCGTGCCTTGTTACGCCAAGATCCAGATGTATTGCTGATTGGAGAAATACGGGATTCTGAAAGTGCAAGCATGGCTTTTCGAGCGGCGTTGACTGGGCATGGCGTCTTTAGCACCATTCACTGCCGGGATACACAATCAGCTATGTCAAGGCTGTTGGATTTAGGCATAGGTTATAGCGGCATTGCCAGTTGCGTAAATGTTCTGATAGCACAGCGATTGGTGCGACGGCTTTGCTGTAAATGTTCGTCAGGCCAAAAATCTAGCGTATCAACACCCTGCCAACGATGCAACGGTACTGGTTATTTTGGTCGGTTTGCCGTGTTCGAAATAATGTCGATGACTGATTCGCTTCGCTCTTTGTTATGTAGCGAGTCAGCGCTTACTGAAATTTGGCAGTGCGCTGTTGATGAGGGTTCGAAGTCACTTCGTGATCAGATTGATGCGATGATTAACCAAGGTCTGACAGATCGCGCGGAACTGCTTCGTGTTATGGGGGCAGTGTGATAGAGAAGGTTGATGAGCTTGAAGTGCAGCAAGCTCCAGAGTTGTTTAATAGATTGTGCGTCTTGCCCTTCGCGAGCATTCCTCCTGATGTCGTAGCGCTGTTTGCAATGAATTTTTCGTACCTGCTGAGGGGTGGTGTGTCGTTGCAATCAGCACTTAGCTTGTTAAAAAATACAGAGTCATCAATTTATTTTAAACGATTGATCGGTGAGATTAGCCAATCTGTGCAAGCTGGAAGTATGTTGTCGTCAGCGATGCGTCATCACAGCAGAGTGTTTGGTGATGCGGCTATAGCGCTGGTAGAAGCCGCGGAACGCGATGGCACACTTGGCCACAGTTTTAAAGATATTGCAGACTTGATCCACCGTGAAATGGAAGCTAGGGATCGTCTGCACAACGCAATGGCATATCCTTTGTTATTGTGTGTCGCGGTATTGTTAACGGTAGTGTTTATGGTTGCCTATTTAACGCCAGCAATACAACCTATGTTGATATCTCTGGGCGCAACGCCAGGGCTTATTACACAAGTACTATTTTGGTTGGCTGACGATGGGGCTATTACAGCAGTCTTGCTTGCATTGGTATCTGGTTTTATTTTCAGTTTTTTTGTGCTGGCAAAGTTTAGTGTTGTTGTGCGGTACCAATGGCATCGATGTTTAGTGCTACTGTGGATTTTAGGAGATGTAAGGAGAGATATTCTCTATGCGCGCTTGTGTCGTGTCGTAGCGCGATTGTTAGACAGTGGTTTAGATGTCGACAAAGTGCTTCTGGTGGCTAACAACAGTATTGATAATCTGTATATTCAAGACGAATTTAAAAAATTGCGTTTACAGATGCAGACAGGTAGTCGGTTTAGTCATTCGTTCTCTGTGTTGTCAACAGCGCCGCCATTTCTAGAGCCCTTGTTGAGTGCTGCGGAATCCTCTGGTGAGGTTGTGCCTGCATTGAATAGAGCTGCCCAACAGCTAGACGATCAGGCCAATATAAAATTGATGCAGTTTTCGGTTTTTGTGCCGCCGGTGCTTGTCAGTACTTTGGGGTTGGTTCTGCTCGCATTAGTTGTTGGGTTGCTTGCACCGATATTCAATTCTGCGATTATGATGGGAGTAGCGCTATGAGCCGCATTGCTTTCGCAACGATCTCTCAAGACACCATTGAATTTGGAGGCAGCACTTCGCCGACGGTGCTGTTAATTGATAGTGTGTTTGAGACGATTTCAATTAGGCGAGTAACGGTGCATAAAAATAGTGTCATTCGCTTATGGCAACGAATGAAGTCGCTGCGTGAACTGCAGCAAGCTAATCCAGCAGCTGCTGTCTATTGGTGCTCTTTAGATAAAACAACGGCATTTATATGTGTGTCTAATCTGTCGTTGGCCAGTAACGTTGTGGCTGAAAATGAACTCGATAGCTACATTGCTCGATCAAAGTGTCTTAAGTTAATGTGTTCGCAATTAATGAGCATCGGTAGAGGTTTGTCATCTCAGTGCCGACAAGCATTGCTATTGCTCAATAGTGCAGATGGCGTGCGTCATGTTTATTTCGTTGATCACAAGCCAGTTTTCATAAGGCTTTTGCCGCCCAATGATAGCCCAACTGGTTTTGTCGAGCCTTTGCAGGCGACACAGCAGCATTTGGACAATAGAAGCATGCTATGTGGTGATGCGGCAATTATATGTAATGGTGTATCTGATGCCGAATTGCTTTCAATAAAGCAAAATTGTGCTGCAAGTAGAATTGATAGACTTGATGTTGATACGGTCTCTCTGTCATCGCTTGCTACGAAGTTCTATTTGGTCAAACGCATGCGGTGGTTTCTGATTGCACAGCTACCAGCATATTGGTCGGATGGCCTCTATCGTTATCGCTATAGAAATGCGTCGCTACTGACAACATCGGTATTATGTTTGTTGGCTTCTATTTTGATAATAGGGTTGGCCGGATTTAACATAAAGAGTTGGGTAACCTTATTGCATACACGTGTATCTATTGTTGAAACAACTAAAAACACCCAAGCTCTAAAAGCGGAAGCGGCGGCGTTTAGCTCGGCTCCAAAAGCCACCGCGGAGAGGTTGCAGCGACTTGATCTTTTGCGATCACTACAGCCAGCCGGTGCAGATGTGTTGCTCTCCACTGTGTCGACTGCCTTTGAAGCTCATCCACTTGTCTCACTTAATCATATTTCTTGGTTTACTGTAAGTGCGGATGAAGGGCTTCAGTCGCAAACACAAGTAGCGCATCGTGATCACCTGTCGATGACTGCGGTTAATTCGGATAGTTTGTCAATACTGATTACCGGAAGCATTGAGGCAACATCGCTAAGTGAGCAGCAAGCAGTGTTCGATGAGTTCAAAACTACACTAATGTCGCTGCAAGGTATTGGAAATATAATCGAAGAACGAACGCCTGTTACGCAATGGCGCATGCCAGACTCTACCGCCCTTCAGCAGAGGGAGCTAAACACTGAAAGTTTCACATTGAGGTTTTCGCTTAACAATGTATCGAGTTAAGTCAATTATTAGTGAAGTACCAACTCGGTATTTGTTAGGGCCCTTAATTTCCTTATTTGTATTGTTTGGATTACCAATGTTTGTGTGGCAACTTGAATTGATAGGGCGGAGTATGCAAAGTGATTATCGTGAAGTGAAGTTAACTAACACACATTGGGAGCGATATCTAAGCCTACTTTCCAAAGCGCCAATGGCGCAGTTGGCTAATACAAGTGATCGGGTGTCGCTTGAGGTGGAGTTGCGCGAGGCTGCTCTATCTTTACAGATTCAGAGTGAGGTGCAAATTGATGTTTTTACTGTGGCATCAGCTGAATCGTTAGAGGTTGATGATGAGTTAGATAGTTCAATTAAACCAATAAGGATTGGTTTTGAAGCGACGCTATTGCATGCGCCAGCGCTACTTAATATTCTAGGACGGTTTGAAGAGGTGGCGGGTTGGCGTGTAGCAGAGGTGCGCGGTTGTGCCATGCAAAGATTGGTATCTGAGCCTCGGATAGCCACGGCGTGCACGATCGATATTTATCACTGGTCATGGACGGCCAATACAGATACGGAGGTTGAAAAAAATTGACATTGAAATTGAGATTGAAACCGAAACCGCTTGTTGCGATATTTCTACTTTGTCAGCTAGGGTATTCAGAACTCTACTCGGATACTTCGGGTTTAAGCTCGGTGTTGATTGATACGCAAGCTTTAGACGATAAACGACTATTCTTTAGCGAGAATCAACGGCATGCCAGTGATAAAACTGTTGTTAAGAAAGAGCTTGCAACACAATCGAGAAGAAGCGATAGCCTAGACGCTTCTGCCTCTAACGCAGAGCTAGCGGATCATGAGTCAAATAAGCTATTGCATTACTCAGGCAGTGTTCGCAGTAAGCGTAGCGTGCAATTACTGCTTAATGGTTACCCTTGGGTGCCTGGTCAATTAGCCATTGTTAGTGCTCGCCTGCAGCCTGATACTCAAATTATCGAAATCAAAACCACTAGCGGAGAGGTTATTCGTTTATCGCTCGGCGAGACTGTAGAGCTTAAGCCATGAAGAGGCAAGGAGGCTATGTACTGTTTCTATTTATTCCCACACTATTAACCGTTACGGCAATGCTTGCTACCCTTCAGACGTCGGCTAACAGTAGCACTGTTCTACAGTTACAAATATTGTCTGATGCGCGTCAACAGCTGATCGCTTATTCGTCAAGTTATCTTGAATCGTACAAACCAACAGGTGCTGGCCCTGGTCATTTGCCTTGTCCTGATACTGATCAAACAACTAATGAATTTCAAGTGCAGGTAGGTTTGCGTGGTGACGGGCCTAATCCACCATGTGGTAAACATAGCATTGCACTTGGTAAGTTGCCCCGGCATATATCCCATAGTAAGAGCCGCTATGCGTTTCATCTCGAGGATAAACATAATTTGTGGTATGCGGTTGATACGCGCTTTATTAATAATCCTGTTAATCGCGTAGTTAACCCTGATTCGGTTGGCCGTATTCATTTGATTGATGAATTGCCAGCAGCTGCAATGATATTTATTCCGCGTGAAAGCGCATTGTTATGGAAGCAAACTGATAGTGCGATAGCAAGCCAGTTGATGGGTGTTTTAGAAGGCAGACGAGATGTTAAGCTGCTAGAGGAGTCTGTTTCGCAATATATATTGATCACTCCTGCAATGTTGCTTCAGGCCGTTACCCTGCGCGTGGCGCTGTGGTTACAAGATCAATACCAAGTCCCTGGTCTATTTGATTGTGCATCCAGTCATTTATGTGCGTATGGTGCTTTGCGCTCATGTGATTTTTTTCTGCGCGACAAGATTCTGTTGCTGATAATAAAAAACAAACACGTTATCAAGTGCGATGGATCTTCAGTAGATAGCTTGCGTAGAAATCAGCATTACAATGATGCCCGGTTGGATAGTGTATTTCTATATCGTCATTGGTTTTATCGAAATGACTGGTGGCGGTTTGTTGAGATCCGATTAGCTAAAACATGTGAAGAAGCGTTAGCTGATTGTGATGCTAGGGTTGTTTTAGCTGATGATCAACGACACTTGAAGTTAAATGTGAAGCCGCTATGAAGATGGTCAAGCAGGGCGGATTCTCATTGGTTGAATTGAGCATTGTACTGTTTATTAGTGCAATTCTATTGCGTGCTGCATTAATACCATTGCCTCAGTTACGGGATACGGCAATGCGAAAGCAAACTAAGCAGCAACTACAGGATGTTAAGCAAAGTCTTATTGGACATATTGTTAAAACGGGTGCTCTACCTTGTCCAATTACTTTAACAGGCACTGGTAAAACTACTGGAAGTTGTCAGGTCGCGGAAGGAGGTGTGCCTGCGGTAGTGGTTGGTATGCTGGGCGCAGTGAATCCTGCGGGGGCAGTGTTGGATGCATGGGGAAGACCGCTTCGCTATGCGTTAAGCCAAGCGGATCATACAAGTGAAGGAACGCGGGGTTTGCCAGATTGGTCTACCGCAGGCGAGGTTGCCGCTATCGGCCTGTCAAACGTAGATGCGGATCTGCGCTTATGTCTTAACGCTAACACAGCATGTACTAAGCAGCAGTTACGGGCGGATCAACTGGTGGCCATTGTGATTTCTGATGGAAGAGATGGCAGTGCTGTAGGTGTGCAGCAAGAAAATCAAGACGGTGATTCAGACTACGCGCTTACTGCTCACTCACAAGTGGCCGGACAAGTGTTTGACGATCTGATGGTTACTTTAAGCAGTAGCGATATGGCGTATTGGTTGTTGCGGGGCCATTGGTTAACGCCTATAAAATAGAAAAAAACTCGGGTAAGTTTATCGCTTACCCGGTCGATTACTTCTGTTCATATAATTCGCTGGAAAACCCTAGAAAATTGTCCCAGGCAAACCAGTACGACAGCTGGCCGGGTAGGCGTGCGAGTCGTTGCTTGCCGTCTACCGTTATCAGAAAGTCCTCATGCACAATCCATTTAGTGGAGCCTGATGATAATTGTTGTTTTGAATTTTCCACGACCAATTGCTCATCGAATAGAAGGTCTGCATCTCTGCGGTATGCGCGTACGGTTCTGGTCTTAGCGTTGCCTATCAATACCAGAGGCGTTCTGCCAATGTTATCGTTGATCACGGCCGTGTTTCGAAACGCTTCAAGCGGCCAGGCTTTTGCCGCTGCTACCTGACGGATTCCAAATACGTAGTCTTTGCGTTTAATCAGCTCCTCGTTGCCGATTACAGCAGGAAACATTAAATCCGGGCTGGCGAAATATTCCTTGTAAGTAGAGCCAGATTGATAGTCACGTGTAAAGCCGGTATTCAGTGACAACACCGTTGTAGCCGGGTGTTCTAATTGCCAGTCATGCCAACTGGTGGTGGTCATCGGTAGTGCTTTTAATACTATATCTGTGTTGGCCAATGGGCCTACAACTGGCTTGCCGGTGAACTGGTTCCATAGGCTGTTAGTGTTTTTGTCGTACATAAGCTTGTTGGAGCGGTAGAGTAGCCCGGATGTACCAAAGTGGAAGGCTTCGGTCATGTTCTCGGGTTTTGTTTCATACAAGGTTCCTGATCCGCATAACGTGCAGTAAGTTAACGATACTGGAACGCCACCAATGACATCGTTAAGCATCTCGTGCCAGCCTAGAATGCGTAGTGGATAGGCGCGCTTATCGTCGTTTATATTGATACCAAAAACCAGATCGTCTGGGAGTAAATAACTGGCTTTGCTCGCAGTAATCATCTGCGGTGTTTCCAAAGCGGGTATCCCATCCACTGCCACACCTCCCCAAACGATTTCCTCTAGGCGTATTTTTAGTGCTAGGGGTTCATCATTAATGGGGTTAAAAAACTGAACTAACCGTTGATCTGTGTTACCCCAGAATCGCAACTTTAGCGTGCTATAGCTGTTGTGTGGAGTGACTTCAGGATGGTTTTCCTGCCAACGATAGGCATCATGCCAGTTTTTTATCGTGGTGCCAGTTAGCCTTGACAAGGCACTGGCGATATATTGGTTATTACCTGTCCAGCGCATTGCCAGTACAAAGGTTGGAATCAAACTTTTGTCACCAGTTGCCAGAAGTCGTTCGACGATCTCATTTTTTTCATCGCCTTGAACAGAAAAGAGCTGTAGTGAAAGTGATGCTACATCTGTAGGTGGTTGATCGTCAGCTGAGCTGAATGCGGGTATGTAAAGTGCGACAAGAAGAGCACACCATGCTGCGCTCGCTTTGAGCTTATCCGTCTTTGATAGTTTCGCTTGAGCATTGTTTGTATTGTGTGTTGGCATGGTTCAAGGTGTATGTGGGTTGGGATCACCGTAAAGCTGATTGTAGATTTTGCCGTCATCGACATCATGAAGAGGTGCCACTTGGCTAACCTTGTATCCGCTGGCAACAGTTGCCAGTGTGTCCTCTAGCGCGAATTGGCTCGACCAACGAACGCCTCGCATAAACTGCCAGCCGGGCGTCATGTTTGGGCCGCAGCCTGCCAACCAAAAGCCGCCATCAAATGCAGGGCCAAAAACGACATCGTGGTTATTAAGAGTTGAAAATGCAGTTTCTAAGTGAGCTGTTGAGATTCCATGAACATCACTGCCGATAATAATTGCTCGTTGCTTGCTGAATTGTTTTAAGACTGTTCGCATTCTGTGGCCCAGATCACCTGGAGCTTGAACCAAGATAGACATGCCAGCGAACATCGGATGCTTGGCATCATCGGCTGATGCCAACGCTATATGCAGATTCCAGGGCCCAGACTGCAACTCAGCTATGAGTTTTCTCAGGTTTTGTCGGTAAAACTGGCAGGCACGTAATTTGCCAATATCCTTGGCTAGCCTTCGCTTTACGCGGCCGTAGTTGGGGGCGCGAGCGAAAATGATGATATGTTGGCTATTTCGCATATGAGGTGGAACTTTTCACTTTTCCGCAAATCTATCAACGATACAGCAAGATCACAAATACCAACCTTATAACAGGGTAGTTTTATGTATAAAAATAAATTTACAGTTATGACACGTGCTTCAATTGTTACGGCTTCAATCGTCATGGCTACGATTGTTATGAGTCAAGCAGCGTTGGCGTCTAGCGGTGGTGCTTATCGTCAGAATCAGTCTTCTCAAAATAAGGTCGATAAAGAATATGAGTTAGGTAAATCTTACTACAGGGCTGCACAGGCCGACGGAACCCGCTTGGAGTACTGTGTTAAAGACGGTGATTCACTGAAGAAGTTATCTCGTCGATCTGTAAAGCCTTTCAAGAGTGGCTTAGTCTCAAACTTTTCTGACAGCCTCTACAACTGTGCTGATGCATCAGTGAAAATATTTGATATCGTGGCTGATGAACAAAGTAACGCGATACTCTATTACCTAAACAAGCGATTCAAACTGAGGCTAAAGCAAAATTCGTAACGCTTTTAGATACGGCTACGATATCTGCGCACGGCCCATGCGGCCGCGGGTACCAGGATGATCAACAGATATTCTGTTGATAACACACTAATAGGCAGCTGTTGCGAGTCAGCGCCGATAGCCCCGACATTGCTCCCATACCAATAAGAAAGTAAAACTGCATAACTGGCGGTCCACGACCACCAACGTGGGTGTAGTGTTGCAAATGGTAGTAACCAAGCAAGATACCAAGGGTTTATTACGGGTAGTGATAGTAGAAATAGAGCGTAAAGGTAGTCGCCACGAAAGGCAGACGTTGATAGAGACCACAGTGGTTGATGATCTAGTTGGCTTTTACGCGCAATCCAGAGTCGATGCATTCGTCGGCAAAATGCCGCCATGGCGTAAAGTACAAACCCGGAAAGTAACATCACTTTGAGGGATTGGAAACTAGTGATTGGCAGTAGAAGGTAATAAATTGGCGAGTTGAATAGCCAGCTTTCTGCCATTGCTAAAAGACCTTCCGGTACCCAGATCGTTAAGCTACCAAAATACAAGGTTATCATCCCAAGGCATGCTGCCATAGAAGAGCAAAACCACAGCCAGTAAGCCCAACTCCATCGGCACGAAAGCAAGAACGGTAAAATCAAAATTGCAAAAACTTTTGCGCCTAACGCTAAACCCAATGCGAAACCGGCAAGCAACACGCGTTGTCGGTATGCAGCAACTATGCTGGCAAACATGAACGCAATTGAGATCACATCTGGGTGTGCCGTGAGTGAGAACTCTTTGAGTATCAACGGAGACCACGCGTATAGGAGTAGGGCGTTGCCTGCGCCAAGCTGGCGTAGTAGGCAGATAATCAATAAATCTGCTAATCCGCTCATTAATTGGAGTGGCCACACTTCGCCCGGCGCTATCAAATAAGCAATCGCAAAAATCCACTGAGCTACCGGGCCATAGACGGTTGCAATTTCCGGGTAGTTTATTAGAGATAGGATCGGCTCAAATCCTGCGGGCACATCCAGATCAAAAAAAACGGCAGGTGCGTGCGTGTAAGGGTCGTTGGTCGTGACCGTTTGGTAGCCATCCCAAAGGTAGCGGTAGTAGTCGTCTTCAAATAATGGTTCACCGCCGACCGATATCAATCTGAGGGCTACAGCGGTAAAGATTACCCACCAGAAAGGCAAATCAATTTGATCTTTGTTGCAAGTCCATAAAACGAGCATCGTAGCCAGTAACATCAGCATAGCCAGCGATAGAAATTGTACTAGCGCTAATTCGCCCGGTTGTCTGGAAAGCAGGCATATTCCTATCCAAGCGACTATCACGATCAGAGCCGCAATCGGAAAAACGACCTTGATTGACAAAATGTTGATGCGTTTCAAGTGCTTTTTTGTCGAAGGAACCATTGGCAAAAAGGGTGCTCAAAGGATGCACATATCGTATCGCGCCGAATGGCGCTAAACTGCCACATGTACAGAAAAAAATCTATTGCTGTAATCATACCAGCGTTGAACGAAGAGCCGTCTATTGGCAAGGTTATCAAAGAACTTTCAGCGCTTGGTGTTTGTGGGCAATGCGGATACGCAGATAAAGAGTATCCGCAAAACGAAAGTAATTCGCCACCGGTTTTATTGGACGTAAAACAATGTGAGTCTTGCTGTAAAGATACTAAGCGCGATTCGCTTGTTGATCACATTGTAGTGTGCGACAACGGTTCAACAGATAAAACAGCGGAAATAGCTGAAGCCTGTGGAGCGCACGTTGTTGCAGAACAAGAGAAAGGATATGGTGCGGCCTGCCTTGCGGCTATCAACTTTCCACTTGAAAGAGACATCGTCGTCTTTGTAGACGGTGATCATTCCGTAGTATGTGCTGAACTGCCTGATTTGCTCGATCCACTGTTTTCAGGGGCGGATCTGGTGATCGGGTCAAGAACGCTCGGTGTCTGCGAATCCGGAGCGCTTTCTACCCCGCAAATTATGGGCAATCGTCTTGCCAGCGCCATGATGCGCCTACTTTGGAAGCAACGCGTCACTGACCTTGGGCCATTCCGCGCCATTAGTAATCAGGCGTTAATTGAATTGGGTATGCAAGACAGGCAGTTTGGCTGGACTGTAGAAATGCAGGTACGTGCGCTGCAACTCAAAAAACAAGTGGTTGAGATTCCTGTCACAACGAGAACCCGGATAGGTAAGTCAAAAATTGGGGGAACTGTTAGTGGCGTTATTGGTGCCTCAAAAGGCATATTGGGCACTATAGTGAAACTTTACTACCAAGAACTGTCAGACAAGTATAGAAGGCCGGGTTCGATGAATTCTGCCAATAGTGAGGTGGTAGCCGCTCGTGATAAGCAAGATACTCTTTAGTAGATTGTTTGATTCTTCCATCGGCTCACATCGGCTCATAGCCACATATATGTCTTGACTAAGTATTGACGATGAATAAAAAAACCATTCTTAGCTTGGTTACGCTTTTGCTTGTAGTGTTTGCCTTACTCGCTTACAAGTTTATAGCGGACAGAAATAAAGCTGAGTTGGATACTCGATGGGCTGCATCTGTCGAAACTAATCAGCAAGTGTTGGATCATTCGCTTTGGCAAGCGATACTAGATGATTACCTAGTATCAGACACTGATACTGGAGTTAACCTGTTCGATTATGCTGGCTTAATTGATGATGGCCGAGAAACACTTAACGAGTACCTTGACGCTTTATCCTCAACAAACCCTCTGCTGTTAAACCGTGCTGAGCAAAAGTCGTATTGGATTAATCTTTATAATGCGGCAACAGTTGCGCTCATTGTTGATAATTATCCGCTTGCGAGTATTACTGATATTGCGGGGCCGGTTGGCAGTTTTGGGCCATGGGATAATGATGCGGTGGTTGTTAATTCCATTGCACTAAGCCTCAATGACATTGAACACCGAATTATTAGGCCGATATATAACGACTACAGAATTCACTTTGCGGTGAATTGCGCCAGCATTGGTTGTCCTAACCTGTCTGCGGAAGCGTTTTCATCTTCTAATGCTGAGCAGTTACTCGACTCTGCAGCAAATGAGTTTGTTACTCATCCGCGCGGTTTGAGATTGGATGGTAACCAATTGCAATTGTCTTCGCTGTTCGATTGGTATGCCGAGGACTTTGGGTCTAATCAGAGTCAATTATTAGAGACTCTAGGTGCACATGCCAGTCCAGAAACTGAAAGTGCGCTAGCTCAATTTGAAGGGCAAGCCGAATTTGCATACGACTGGTCCCTAAACGGCTACTGCAGCATAGACAATGAGTGCGGAGAATGAAGTGCACTCAATTACTAATTGTCGCTACTTCAACTTTAAATAGAAGGTTCAAATGAACAAACGAATTTTAGTTCTATTATTCCTGATAAATCCATCACTGGTTTACGCTGAGGGGTCTCCTTGGTTGCCGGGAGATGGAGCCACCAGCATCGGTGCTAGTATTACCTCTGGCTCGACGGAAGATTTCTTCATTGGCGAGACCAGTACCAATTTAGGCGCTGATCTGTCGGGGACGTTCGTTTGGTTAAACGCCAGTTATGGCTATGATGACATATGGGCGTTTGATGCCAGCACGGGATACGCAAGATCTGAATTCGAAACCAATCAAGAGGAGCAGAGCGATCTTGCCGATACTAGTTTTGGCGTTAGCTATCAATTTATAAATGAGTTCGAGGCGGACAATGGCTTGCCAACAATCTCTGCCCGTCTTGGTTACACTCTTGGTGGTGACTACGAAACCGCTCAAATAGACGCTATTGGCGACGGTGCATCTGGATTCGATTTAAGCGTACTGCTTGGTAAATCTCTAAATGCGGATTTTTCTATTTACAGTGATCTCACTTATCGACAACGCGATAGCGGGGTACCTGATGCCGTTAAGTTTCTTTTAAGTGGGAGCTATGTGTCCCCAATACCGCAATTAGGCTTTCAGCTCGGTTTAGCCGGCATCCGGTCAGATAGTGATTTAGATTTTGGTGGCGGGGTTGGAGAATTTTCTCAAGTTGATAAAGACTCCGACTGGTTGATCACCGGTGTTAATTACGGATTTGATAATGGCGTTGGAATTGGTTTTTCCTATTCAGCAATTTTATCTGGGAAGAATGTACCGGATAGTGATATCGCGAGTTTTAATATCGGCTATTCATTCTAATTAGCTTCTCAAGATAAGCGGAGTCTACCGATGTTTAGAGGCTTTAAGAAAATCGGCTTATGTTTAATTTAAGGACGTTTTAATGAAAAATTTTAATATCATTCTCCCAGTACTGGCTACACTGCTAATCTCTGCCTGTAGTAGTGGTTCATCGGATAGTCCTGACGAACAGACTAACGCGGACAATCCTTTAACGGGTCGTTTCGTTGATTCTGCAGTAGTCGGATTGCCATATGAAACAGCAACGCGAAGCGGAGTAACGGGATCTGATGGCTCATTTAGTTATCTGGCTGGAGAAAGTGTCACTTTTTCCCTTGGCGATATCAGCTTGCCAGCCACACCTGGTGCGCAAATCATTACGCCACTAGACGTTTTTGGTACTGATGACATCACTGATGTTCGGGTTATGAATCTGGCTCGGCTGCTACAAACGTTGGATACCAACGCCGATCCGACCGACGGAATTACGCTGTCTAGTGCGGCAACCGCGAGTGCCTCTGGATTGCAAGTTGATTTCTCAGCCTCAGAGGCGGAGTTTGGGGGGCAGGTTGTCAACCTTGTTGCCAACAGCGGCTCCAGCAACACTGAACTGGTAAACGGCATTGAAGCGCTTGATCATCTACAAGAAACACTGTTCGTTGAGGGTATTGATGAACGCCCGCCACTGCCAATGCCTATGCAGCCGGGTACGGTGACAACTCCAGATACACAAAATACTTCTGATCATCCTGCAGTTGGTAGAAGTGGCGAATTTAGTGATATCGCTCATGATGTTAGCGGCACCTTGACAGTGATCGATGATCGCACCTTGCAGATAACAAACTTCAATTACGATGGCGACGGCGTGGTGGTGTTTTTCTACACTGGTACCGATGGTAACTACGCAGCAGGGGAGGAAATCGGGCTGCAATTGAATGGTAGGCCTTATGTCAATGAAACCATCACGCTAACCATACCGGATAACTTAACGCTTGATGATTTTAATGGTATAAGTGTTTGGTGCGTTCCGTTCTTTGCAAATTTTGGAGATGCACGGTTTTAGCCTTTCGCTTACTGATATCGTTCCCGTGAAGGTGTTGTATCGGCGTTACAGCGCCTAAGCGGGCAGAACACTGCCAGAAAATGGAAGGTAAAGTTGAATAAAATTTCAGTTATCATCCCAGTGAAAGAAGAGATGAAGCTGCAGTTTCATCGAAAGATTATTGATAGTTATCAGGAATTCGATAACTGTGAGTTGCTGTGGGTTATAGGGCCGAATAGTGATGGCTCTGTTCAAGAACTGCTGCAGTGTGGCCAGAAAGTGATAGAAACGACTTCCAATTCACGTGCTGAAAGAATTAATATCGGTATAAATGAAACGCGTCATCGCTTAGTGTTGTTGAATCACCCGCGCTCCTTTTTATCGGCGGATGCAATTCGTCGCTTATCTTCGTTAGATTTTAGTGGCAATAAAACATGGGGCGGATTCACTCACGAATTTTATCAATCCAACCATCCTGTTCTAAACTTTACATCATTCTATTCCAATAGGATCCGCTTTGGTTTGTCGGGTATTGTTTATCTTGATCACTGCATCTTCTTTACAAGAGATATGATTTCTCAGCATGATCCTGAACCTGTACCGATGGTTGACATATTCGAAGACACCCTGTTTAGCAAAAAACTTCTCAAAACAAGCGACCCTATACGAATTCAAGAAAAATCCTATACATCGCCTATCAGGTTTATTAGTAATGGCATTTTCAAACAGTCAATGATTAATCAAAAACTGAAGCTTCAGTATAAGTTTGGTTTTTCAAAAGAAAAAATGAATAAAGTGTACGAAAAAAACCTGAACTTAAACTCTGAGTACTAATTGTTGGAGGGCCGCCTGTGAGCCAAGATAGAACTCCTATGATTTTTCTGTTTGCTAGTTCAATATAGATGCGATTCTGCTTTGAGTTTCTTTGGCTAAGGGGTGCACGTCTGTGGCTGCATCTAATTCCATAAGCCTAGTTGCTGCAGTGTTAAGAGAGTTTATTGCAGTTAGGCTGTCTTCGTCGGGTTCCGTATCATCTAGTTCAATGTTTTCTAAGATCGTTTGAAAGTCTTTTAACACAGCGCCGTAAACCGCTTTTGCGTAATCCAGCTTGCCTGTTTTTTCACTAATGGATGCAGATGCAATCATTGCTGGGCCGACTAAATGATGATAGTGGGAGCAAACGCTTAGTGTGATCTTTGCCCATAGATTAGTCGTTCTTTCCTGTTCGGCCAAAAAATTCTTATCGTCAAGAAAGTTAGCTAAGACTTCAGCATAGTTTGCTAAGGCAAGGCCTTCAATCCAGATATCAGCTTTGATGCTGTAGTTGGGGTAATCATTCGCTTGCTCGCGAATGCGATTGGTTTGCTCTTCCATGGCATCTAGACATTGGTTTAGTTGTTCACCATTATTTGCAGGGTCTAGTTGCTCTATTTTTAGTATTTCATCGACAAGATTTTTAACCCTATCGATTTTGGATTTGCTCGATTTACCTAGCAGGTTTTTTATTTTATCGATTAACAATGGATCATCCAGCTAGTGTTTATCACCCTTTAGAATAGTTTGCTTCATCTTTGAGGGAAAAATTTAATCCTGATTAAGGCCGAGTTCTTTCTGCTTTTTCTTGGTAAGGCCTAAAGAGACTATCCGATGAGACTCTTTGAGATGATCTTTAAGATCTTCAATTTTTGATTCATCAGACGTATCTTGTTGTTGTATCCACTTCATGCCGCGAGAGGCTAAGTAGGGTGCTGGTCTGTAACCGGGTTGATCTTTCAAAAAATAGAAGTCACCCTCGGAAGTCTTGAATGAAAAAGCGGGCTCGTCGAGTTTTTGCCATCCACCAACGGCAAATACTTTTCCGCCCACTTTCCATACATGAGAGCCGCCCCACTGGACAACATGCGATGTTGCTGGTAGCGATCCACAGTAGTCGTTGTATTCATCGTAGGTCATTGCTTGCCCTATAACGTTGTTGAACCAGTAATCCGATTAGCTCTGTAGTAGGTTTTTGGCATCACTAAATAACTTAAAAAAATTATTGGTAGTCGCTTGTGCCAATTCTTCCAGTTCAATTCCGCGTAGTTCAGCAACGAACTCAGCCGTATGTCTAACAAAAGCTGGTTCGTTGGTTTTGCCACGATGTGGAGTCGGTGCAAGATAGGGTGCATCGGTCTCAACTAAAAGGCGATCAAGCGGCACTTTGCGGGCTACCTCTTGTACGCTGCTTGCGCTCTTAAAGGTGACGATGCCCGAAAACGAAATATAAAATCCGATATCTAAGGCTTGCTTGGCAATATCCCAATCTTCAGCAAAGCAATGCATTACACCACCAGCATCCTCAGCCTTTTTATCGCGCAGCGTTTGCATGGTGTCTTCCGCTGCGGCGCGCGTGTGGATGATAAGGGGCTTTTTGCATTGGCGTGCCGCTTCAATATGATGATGAAAGCGTTCGTGTTGCCAGTCAAGGTTGCCGCTACTTCTGAAGTAGTCGAGCCCGGTTTCACCTATGGCCACTACCTTGTCAATTTTTGACGCTTCTAGTAGGTCATCAGCCGTGGGTTCGAAGCCACCTTCTGTCGTCGGGTGCTTGCCGATCGCGGCGTAGATGGGCGCATGCTCAGCTGATAGCTTAAGCACTTCCTGTTGGTTCTCCCAGCTTGTGGATATGCAGAGAAGATGATGTACATCATTGTTACGGCAATTTTCCAGTACTTCGTCGATGCGACCATCGAAGTCTGGAAAATTAAGATGGCAATGTGAGTCGACGATGTGCATAAGTGTTTTCGCTAAAAATAGGTAGTTTAGCGCGTTGCAGGGGTGCGAGTCAGGGTGGTTATCGGTTATGGTTGTGTTATGACAAATGAGTGAGCCCAATGAACCAACAATCTCATACGACAGTAACTGATCCAGTCGCCCATATTCATGAGCTGGGCCAACGAGCACGTGCTAGTTCTGCGGTGTTATCGATAGCTGACACCGATGCGAAGAACAAAGCGCTGCTGGCGATGGCAGATGCAATTGATGTTCAAAAAGACGCATTGATTACAGCCAATAAAATCGACATGAATGCAGCAAACGAGCGGCAAATTTCAGCCGCTATGCTGGACCGGCTTGAGCTTACCCCTGCGCGTATTGATTCAATGTCAGCAGGCTTGCGTGCTATTGCTGCGCAGAGTGATCCGGTGGGTGCCTTGTCGGCGACTGAATTACGGCCATCGGGCCTTGAAATTGCTCGCATGCGAGTGCCTTTGGGAGTGATCGGTGTTATCTATGAATCCCGCCCGAATGTGACGGCAGATGCGGCGGCAATTTGTTTGAAATCGGGTAACAGCGTCATCTTAAGAGGTGGTTCAGAAGCGTTTAATTCCAATCAAGCGATCGCTGAGTGTGTACGCATAGGTTTAGAGGCGGGTGGTTTGCCAGCTGATTGTGTGCAGTTGGTGGCGACGACTAATCGTGATGCGGTGGGCGCGCTATTAACGGCGCGTGATTGGGTAGATGTCATTATTCCGCGCGGTGGCAAAAGCTTGGTAGCGCGTGTAAGCGAAGATGCTCGTGTGCCTGTCATTAAACACTTAGATGGGATATGCCATGTCTATATCGATAGTGGTGCAGATAGAAACAAAGCATTGGATGTTGCGTTTAATTCTAAAACATATCGGTACGGCATCTGTGGATCGATGGAGACTCTGTTGGTGGCGGAATCTGAAACCGACATATTGATAGAGCTTGCTCTGCGGCTTGAAGCGCATGGCGTAGAGCTACGCGGTTGTGAGCAAACTCGCAAATTGCTACCTAATGCAGTGGCTGCTAGTGTTGATGACTGGCAAACAGAGTATCTGGGCCCCATATTATCAATACGAGTAGTTGCGGGGCTTGATGAGGCCATGCAGCACATCGCGCAATATGGTTCGCACCACACTGACGCTATCGTTACTGAAAATATGCGACGCGCTCGACAATTTGTCCGTCAAGTAGATTCAAGCTCTGTGATGGTCAATGCCGCTACGTGTTTTGCAGATGGGGCAGAATATGGCCTCGGCGCTGAGATTGGTATCAGTACCGATAAACTGCATGTGCGCGGCCCGGTAGGTGCCCTTGGTTTAACTACCGAAAAGTACGTAGTCACTGGAGACGGAACCATACGTCCCTGATTGATTTTTTGATTGGTATTTTTAGTCAATGGAGAGCTCTAATGAAGCGAAAAAAGACGCTGCCCACCAAAAAGGTGTCAGCACGAAACCGGATAGCACTAAATCCCTTGATCCAAAAAGGTGGTGTTCATCGGCAAAGTAATAAGGCAAAACGCCAGGCCCAAAAAGTGGCCTTGAAAGTCGCGATGAAAAAAAGAGAGTTTGAGCGAGGCGCTGTAACCACAGCGATTGGCTCAAGCTCTTTTGCGGTGGCGATAGCGGCTTAATGACACAAGCCCAGCGAATAGGCGTGCTCGGTGGCACGTTTGACCCCGTTCACTATGGTCATCTGCGTCCAGCACTAGAATTAAGCGAAGCGCTTGAGCTCGATGTTATGACCTTGATCCCTAATCATTGGCCAGTTCACCGCGGGGAGACTCAGGCCACGACGCAGCAACGATTGGCGATGTTGGACTTGGCGGTTGAAGGTACTGCCCTACGGGTGGACGATCGTGAGGCGCGTCGTGATCAGCCTTCGTATACCGTAGATACATTACAAGCCATGCATGATGAAAATCCAGATAGTAGCCTGATATTTTGCATGGGTGAGGATGCGTTTAATGGTTTTGCGAGCTGGCATCGTTGGGAGCGAATCTTAGAGCTTGCTAACATTGTGGTTATGGAGCGGCCAGATACGCAGCTCTCAGAATGGGCTCTGCAATTGATTGAGCAGCGTTCTGGCATTATCGAGCGACGGCCGGTAACCCAGCTATCGATATCAGCCACGGATATAAGACGCCGAATATTGCACGGTTTGAGCATTAGGTACTTGGTGCCAGAGCCCGTAAAGGAGTATATTACGCACAATAATTTGTACCAGAGCGCGTCCAGCGTGGCTGGCCAACCCAAGAATTGAATAAGTAATTAACGAACTAAGTAATAATATGAACACTGAAGAAATGACTAGCTTGGCAGTGTCCGCGTTGGAAGAGCTAAAAGGCATTGATATCGTGGTTTTGGATATCGCTGACAAATCCAGTATTGCCGATAACATGCTGGTGGCGACGGGTAGCTCGCAGCGCCATGTGAGTTCACTCGGGAGTGAAGTTCGCAAGCAGTTTAAAGATGCAGGCCATCCGCCACTTGGCGTTGAAGGTGATAACCGCAGCGATTGGGTGTTAGTAGATTTGGGGGACGTTATCGTGCATGTGATGACGCCTGAAATGCGTGACTTTTATGCACTAGAAAAACTCTGGTCACTGGGCCCGGATCAAGCCGACCAAGATTCTGCCGTTTTAACTCCAGTTTAAACTGCAGGCGTATCCACTGCTGTGGCGCTTAGTGTTTACGCTGTTGGAAAGCGCATGCCTAAGTGGGTGCAGCAAGGCGTAGGCGACTACCAAAAACGATTACCCTCGCATTGGCGTTTTAGCTTGCGTGAATTTGCTCAAGCTAAACAAGCCAACGCCGAGCTCGCAATGCAACGTGAAGCGCAAGCATTGCTTGAGGCTACCCCTGATCAAGCGCACGTTGTTGCATTGGATAACTTGGGTAAGCAGTGGTCCACCGTCGAGCTCTCATCACAACTTGAAAACTGGCAGTCATTAGGTAAGCCGATCGTTTTTTATATCGGTGGGCCTGATGGTTTGCATTCGAGTTGCCGTGATCGCAGTGATCAGATGTGGAGCTTATCCGCGTTAACATATCCTCATCCTTTGGTGCGTATCGTATTGTTAGAACAACTCTATCGTGCTCACAGCTTATTGATTAACCATCCTTACCACCGTGCCTGATAAGCAAGGTTACACATTGGTATTGGCGTCAGGCTCTGAGCGCCGTCGTGAACTTCTAGCTCAATTAGGATTCAATTCATTAGTACGGGTCGCTGATGTCGATGAAACGCCTTTAGAGGGCGAAACATCGATTCAACTGGTGGAGCGTTTGGCGCAGCTTAAGGGTGCAGCTGTTAAAAGAGGTACAGATGAACTGGTGATTTCGGCTGATACGATTGTTTGCCTTGATGGCCAATCGTTGGGTAAGCCTACCGGCGAACAGCATGGCATCGAGATGTTAATGGCTCTGTCAGGCAGCCGTCACCAAGTCGTCACGGGTGTCTGTGTGCGTTTTGGCAGGCAGATGTTGTCAACAACGGTAACAACAACGGTGAATATGAGGCTTATCAGTTACGCTGAGGCCTTGCGCTATTGGGAAAGCGGTGAACCGAGCGATAAAGCTGGAGGCTATGCCATACAAGGTTATGGCGCTGTATATGTTTCAAGTATTGAAGGCAGTTACAGCAACGTCGTTGGGCTACCTTTATATGAGACTGTGCAAATGGTTGAGCAGTTGGGATGTTGTTTATATGATTTTAATAACCGATTTTGAAAATAATGGGGCTTAGGCGTAGATGACTGAAGAGCTTCTTATCAATGTGACGCCACAAGAAACCCGGGTGGCGACGGTCGAAAACGGCATGCTTACCGAAGTGTGGATTGAGCGTGTGCAGAAGATCGGATTGGTGGGCACAATCTTTCAAGGCAAGGTCAAGCGTGTGTTGCCAGGTATGGAGGCTGCATTTATCGACATTGGCCTTGAGAAGGCTGCGTTTTTGCACGTGTCCGATTTGGCGGGAGCCGTTGTCGTGGGCGATGACGGTGAACGGAAAACACAATCCATTTCTCGCATGTTGCATGAAGGTGATCTAGTGGCAGTGCAAGTCATAAAAGATCCATTGGGCACCAAGGGGGCAAGAGTCAGCTCTAATCTCACCACGCCTTCTCGCTATCTAGTCAAAATGCCCTTTGAGCAGAATATCGGTATATCCGCAAAAATTGAAAATGAAGAAGAGCGTGAGCGTTTACGAGGATTGGTTGAGCTGGGGCGTAAGAACGAAACCGCTGGTTATATTGTTCGTACCGCTGCAGAAGGGGCCACAGAGCAATCGCTACTAGCTGATATGGCGTATCTGGATAAAGTGTGGGAAGGGCTGGGTGATAAACGGAAATCGAGCAAGCCTGGTGAAGTCATCTTTAGAGAGTTGCCATTGGTGCAACGTACTTTGAGAGATATGAAAAGTGATCACGTAGAGCGCGTTCGCATTGACTCAAGAGAAACCTTTCAAAGTTGTGTCGAATTTTGCGCTGAATACGTACCAGAGCTATCTAGCAAAATTGAACACTACCCTGGAGAACGACCGATATTTGATCTTCATGGCGTCGAGGACGAAATAGATAAAGCACTAAACAAAAAAGTACTACTGAAGTCGGGTGGTTATTTGATTATTGATCAAACCGAATCCATGACCACTGTCGATGTGAACACGGGTGCCTTTGTTGGGCGACGCACACTTGAAGAAACCATATTTAAGACTAACCTTGAGGCAGCCCAATCGATAGCGCGACAGCTTCGTTTGCGAAACCTTGGCGGTATTGTCATCATCGATTTTATTGATATGACCGTTATCGAGCATCGACGACAGGTAATGCGTGCGCTTGAAAAAGCATTAGAAAAAGATCATGCCAAGACGCAAGTTAGTGAGGTGTCTGATCTGGGCTTAGTAGAAATGACTCGCAAACGAACACGTGAAAGCTTAGAACAAGGCCTATGTTCGGAATGTTCGGTGTGCAGCGGGCGTGGCATGGTCAAAACAACCGACACTGTTGGTTTTGAAATAACGAGAGAGATTATCCGTCAGGTCAGGCAGTTTGATATTGAATCCGTCACGGTTTTGGCATCTCTCGAGTTGCTTGAATGGTTTACAGAGGAACGCTCCGACGATCTTACTGCTCTAGAAGATTTTGTCGGTGTGCCGATTCGCTTGCAAGGCGAACAATTCTACGTGCGAGAACAATACGATGTTGTCTTGCAATAACATGCCTAGCGGACGGCGTTAATGGTTAGATTTGCACAAAGAGCTTTGCGCTATACGTTGCTGCTGGCGGGGATTGTATTGATCCTGTTAGCGCTTCTCAGCGCCGTTGTGCGTGTTGCTTTGCCGATGGCGGCTGGCTATAAATCTGAGATCGAATCCCGTGTCAGTGATTATATAAAGAGCCCAGTAACCATTGGCGAACTAGAGGCGCAATGGCATGGCTTCGGGCCGCAACTTCATGCTGCTGATGTTTTGGTTATCCAATCTGCTGATCGCCAAGTAGCGCTCGACAAATTGGTTATCGATTTGAATATGTTCAAATCGGTGTGGCATGGCTCTCCTGTCATAAACGATCTAACCCTGATTGGCGCTGATCTATCAATCGAATACGCTGGTGATGGCGCAATGCGTATACAAGGTGCTACCGGTCGCAAATCGGCAACAAGTAATGAAGGCAGTCGTAGCTTGGATTCGCTTTCATGGTTACTTAATGCCGGGCACATCAATCTTCAAGACGCGCGCATCACATTCATCGATGCAAAGCAAAAAGAACTCCGTATCGAAGACTTCAACCTACTGGCACGTAATAGAGACGGTGAGCATTTTTTACGTGTTGATATGCAGCTGCCTGCAGAGCTTGGTGGCAAAGTATCTATAGGCGTTGACCTAAGCCAATCAATCAAACGTTTTTCTGATGCCAGCGGAAAGATTCATGTCAAAGCTGATCAATTACAATTTGCCGGATGGCGATCATTGCGTTCGTCTGCGTTGAAACGATTTGGCGAAGTATCCAATGGTTTTGCCCGATTAGATGGCACAGTTGATGTGGAGCTATGGGGTACGCTAGAGTCAGGTCAGTTGGATGCCGCTAGAGGGCAGATCACTGCATCTAATATCACTGATGTGCGCAACGGCGATACGGTACTCGATCGTATTGGCACTGATGTTACCTATACCAACAGGCCTGCCGGTTGGGTGCTGCAATCAGATGAGGCGGAACTCCAGTATGGAGATGAGATATCCGTTATTGATAGTGTTGAATTCGCCTACGAGCCTGCGCCAGATATTGACTGGAAGCTATCCAGTTCAAGTAACGAAATCCCATTGGCGCTTGCGCTTCGTTTGCCAGCTATGTTGCTCAGTACCGAGGCAGGTGTCTCCCGTCGAGATTGGTTAATTGATGCAGCTCCTTCAGGCGTTATGCATCGGTTTGATTCTGAGTTTTCAATGTATAAAGGTGATGCTGATATCAGTGTTAACGGCTCGTTTTATGATGTATCGCTTGAGGCTGCAAACGGACTGCCAGGAGTAGAGAATCTTACCGGCTCCTTAGATATTAGTCACAACCAAGGTGCCGTTACACTGCTGGCTAAATCAATGCAGTTGGACTACCCCAAGGCGCTACATCAAGTGGTGTCTATTGACGATTTACAAAGTGAATTCAACATTGATTTTAAAAAAATAGCTGAACCCACAGTAGAAGGCACCACGAAGATTGCTACTCATGGGATGCAATTAGAGCTTCGTCATAAGCTGCATGCCAAAAAAGGGCAATCACCGCATGTTGATGTAATTGGGCAATACCAGGCGGCTGATATCGGCCAGTTGCGTGATCTATTGCCGACTCGTCAAATGACTAAGTCTGCACAAGCTTGGTTTAAAAACGCGTTTAAAAGCGGGCAAATCGATAACGGCTCCGTTATTTTGTTTGGTGATTTGGCAGATTTTCCATTCGATGAGGACGAAGGTGTTTTCAAAGCAGGGTTTGACTACTCTGACGTTCGCATGAAATTTTTAGGAACTTGGCCTGCGGTCGAAAATGGCAACGGCCGAGTCGAGCTTTCTGGTTTTAGCCTAAAATCCACAACTACGAGCGGAACGATGGACGGCATGAAGCTAGTATCCGCGGTGGCTAGGATCGCCGATCTTAAAAATCCCTATTTAGAGCTCGAATCATCAACTACCGGCAAGCTCAAGCAAATGATCGACTTTGCTAATAGCGGCCCCTTGGCATCGTTGCTACGCCCAGCATTGGCTAATACATCGGGTACAGGGGCAGCTCGAGTAGACGTCGCGCTTGAGCTGCCGTTAAAACTTAAAAGGAATGAGTTTGGTAAGCCCATCGGTAGGTTGGTAGATGATCTTAAACTTAATGGCAATGTGTTTTTAAAGGGTAATAGCTTTTCACTACCTACAGCAGATGTTACTGCTAATTCGATTACTGGCGCAGTAGGGTTTAACGAGCGTGGCGTGCGAATTTCTAACTTAAACGCCCTCTATCTTGATCAAGTGGTGCGTGTCAGCACGGATAACAAATCTAAACCTGGTCAACGAGCGACGCAGATACGTTTGACGGGTGCATTGAGAGCCGGCGATGTGCTTTCGCACTACGATCTCCCAATGGCTGAGTATATTGAGGGGGTGTCTAAGTGGGATGTCATACTCGATCTAGCAGGTGTGCGCAAAAACCCAACGGCCGGAATTGAGCTTATTGCTAAAAGCGATTTGGTCGGCACGCGCATGCGATTGCCTAAGCCGATGGAAAAATTCACGTCTAGATCCATGCCGATTACTCTAAGGTCAATGCTGGGTGGTGCATCGAGTAGTAGTGAGTGGTACGTCAATGCAGGTAAGCTAGGATCCTCTCGTATCGTGAGCAATTCTGATGGTTTGCAATCACTGGCCATCAATCTAGGTGGCGGCAAGCTAAATCGTAATCTTAAAGAAGGTATACGCATAGATGGTGCAACCACCGAACTAGCCGTAGATGGGTGGATTGAAAAAATAGCAGAAGTCATCGACAACTTGCCTGAATCTGATGAGCAGAATGAGATCATGCCTATTTCAGTTGATCTGGTAACGCCATCGTTAGTTGCCGGTGTGGAATCCCTGGGGGCTGCACAACTGCGTGTAAACACCGATAAAAACTACATCAATGTAGTAGTGGATAACCCCGCTATTCAAGGCAATCTTCGATATCCTCGTGACCATTGGACAAAAACTAAGCCAATGAAAGTTCGAATCGCCTATGCGGAAATGCGTGTAATTGATGCGCTCGGCTCGGCGCCAGATAAAGGTGATGAAAAGAACCGTCTGGATCCGCGTGAGTTGCCGCCAGTGGAAATGCGGGTCTCGCAGTTTGTTTGGGGTGATCTAAATTTACGTAACGTAACCCTGCGTGGTACGCCTGATCATAGTGGTATGCAAATAGATACTTTGGGGTTCGCAACGGGCACCACACAATTGATAGGTAGTGGTTATTGGCGTGTTAAAGATCCGCAGTCGGTTAACCCTCAGCTCTCTGGTGCTCAGCACACACGCCTGAATTTGACGTTACAAAGTGATGATTTTGGTGATGGCTTGCGATTCATGGGGCTAGATAGAATCATGGATGAGGGGCAAGGGCGGATAACTGCGGCGATCACTTGGCCCGATGCGCTTTACAGCCCTGAGATCGAAAACATTAACGGCACGATGAATTTTGATTTAGAGCGCGGTCGTATTATTAAAATAGACCCAGGTGCTGCTCGATTAGTTGGCTTGTTTGCCCTGCAGGCGATCCCGCGCAGACTTAGCTTAGATTTTAAAGACCTAGTTGAAGATGGTTTAGACTTTGATACAGTCGCTGGCCAAGTTGAAGTGGCAAATGGCATCGGCAACGTCAGTTCTATTCAACTCAATGGGGCTGTTGGGGTCATTGAGGTTACCGGTGAAACCAATTTGCTTACGCAAAATTTTGATCAAACGATCACGGTGTTACCTCGCGTGAGCTCGGCCTTGCCATTACTTGGTGCTATTTCTGGTGGTGCATCAGGTGGCCTCACCGTGCTACTTGCCGGCGGCGTGCTAAAAGCAATCGGAATTGATTTTGATCGTCTCGGTTTAAGAGAGTACACGCTTACCGGTACTTTCGATAATCCCAAAATCGAACAATCAGCTTATGATCCAGTAAGGGGCTACTAACTCACTGAGCGTGCTACAAGGGAGTCGATATGCTTTATCTGTTTATAAAAGTAATTCATATCACCGCAGTTGTGGTTTGGATCGGGTCTCTGTTTCTACTCTCGTATGTTAGCTCATCTGTTAAATCATCTGAACGTCTAACAACTGACCAAATTAAAGCGGCTCGTCGAGTCAGCGAAGCGGGCATTGGTTTGACTTGGTTAGCCGGGGTGATATTGGTGCTCATGGCTAGCTGGTATACCGCTACCTGGTGGCAGATAAAAATAGTATTAGTGGTTGTGGTTAGCGCTATTCACACGATTATGTTTAGACGTTGGCTGCAACAAAGTGAATCGACAGTGAAAACTACTCGATCATTACTTTGGGTACTAGTTGCGATAACGTTGTTGATCGTAGTCTTGGTTGTTTTCAAGCGCCCATGAGGCAGCTTGGTTTTTTCTATCTCTGCAATGCACCTTACTCAAACTGCGTATAGGTTGGTAGCATCCTTATTGGTGCAGGTAATTTTTCTGATGTGAGCCACAGTACGCCATCGTCATCGATTGTCATCGCCTCTGCTTGACGTAGGCCATGTGTGTGGATAACCCGTCCTTGTCCGAGCAGTGCATCCGACCAACTTTGGTTTGTGTGTTTGGCAAAACGTATGACATGTCTGTAGGTGAGTACATAAGCTGCTGATTCATCAGTTGCGAATGTCAACGCAGTGGCTTGATTTAGATCCACGTTTGCTATAGACGCCGCTAAGCTTGATGTGAGCGAGCCAGGGCGTAGTCGCATCTGGCCCATATAAGTAGCCACTTGTTCAACATCGCTCTTCACGTTATCAATATCCAATCGAAACAGTTTGCCAGCGGTGGGTTTACCTTGGCGAAGCGGTTCTTTTGTTATCAGATAAATGGCATTGCCGGTTGCGGCCATTGCCTCGACGTTATGGTTGTCGGTGGGAAAGCGATAACGCAGGGTGTGGTAATCAGTGACAGGTGTTTTGGTTTCAGCGCTCAGCGGTGGTTCGGCTACAAAATGAAGTTGGTATTGTTTGTGATGTCGCCGATTATCGCCGGTTTCGCCAACAATCAATATAGATTGATTACCTACTTGTGTACGGCTAAGTGACTCCCAGTCGCGATTCTTTTCGGGCAATAGGTATTGGCCTAGTAGCTCGCCGCTGTTACCGATGGCAAATAAGATGCTGTCATTGCCGCTATCGTTGATAGCCCAAAAGCGTACCGTGGGTATAGACGAAGCTGTGATGCCGCTGATTTCGGCAAGCTTTGCGTCAGTAATTTCTGCGTTATTTGTGGGTTGCCCTGTAGATACCGATGGTGCAGTTGCTGGAGTGGCGTTTGGGTTCGGTAGCGCTAGCGGCGCTGTGCTTACGGGCGCCGTGCTTACGGGCGCCGTGCCCACGGGCGTATTGATTACACAGGAGCTGAGTAAGCTTGCCAGAGCTACAAAACGAATCGAACTGAGCATCAGCTTGGAATAACGTTTTCACGTACCAATTTAAACAAGGCACGCGCTGAGGCGGGTGGGCGGTCAGCTTCTCGTTCGGTGATCGCTTTACGCTGTAGTTGTCGTAGGCGCTGTCTATCAGCATCCGGATACTCAACTAAAAATTGAGTGAGCGCCTCCGATGCGCCTAGATCTTTTAATCCCAGCAACTTGTCGCGCCATTCCTCTACGTTATGGTGTAGCAGCGTATGGCTTCGCGCATTTTGACGAATCGCCTCCAAAGCATCGACCATGGGCTGAACATCATGCCTACGCAGCTGTTTGGCTAGAAACCCAAGTTGACGCTTGCGCGCGCCATGAGCTTTGGCGGCATTAAGCTTATCGATCTCCATGAGGATATCCTCTGGGATTGGCACACGGGCTCTCTCGCTCGCGCCAAGGGCTGCTAGCTCACCACCTAAGTCGCGTACTTCGTGCGCATCTCGTTTACGTTGGCTCTTGCTGGGCACCAGCGAGTCGTCATGTTCGCTGGATTTTTCACTGGATTTTGGCGAATCGTCATCTATCATATAGTTAGGGCTTTTTGTTTATACGATCCGAAGACCTGATATTTTGGTTATTATTTACAATATCGGTGCTTTTTACCGTTGTATTTTTACGACAATAGCGGTCTAATCGATCTATGGGAACGATCCTCACCAATTGCGCCAAGTGCGTGCTTATCATACCGCCTTTAGTGCTTGCGGCTGCAGCCCATGCTGGGTCTGTCGGATCTGTGGATATGCAGGCCGGTTTAGCGCCCGCCACAGATGCGTTCCGTCTTAACCCTGATCAACTAGCGCCGATTCGCTTTTCGAGAGCCGATAGCGAAGATACGCAATCGATACCGCCTACTGTTGAGCACCGTACTGAGTTTTCATTTCAGCTTAAGCCAGAAAGGCCAGATTTCAGTCGCGAAGGCGCATTTGGCTTAAAAATGTTCGGTCGCCCTGAAATGGCCATTCAAACTGGCAAAATCAGCAACGAAGATCTGCAAAACTTTATCCCAGCTTTGCACGAAGGTTTGTCTTACTCTGCAGGCTTTAAAATTGAACACGAAGACGAAGATATAGATGGCACCGCTTATGTGAGCTCAAGCCAGCTGGGTTTATCCTATGGCCGACTCGGGCGTACCTGGTACGGTGGCGTTGATCTCAACATTGAGCAGTTCGCTAACACCAACGGTGACGAACCAAACGAAGTGCTCACGTTCGACCTAACCACGGGTCGGCGCTTAGGCTTTACTGGGCTAGATGCAGAATCACCACTATGGTTGTTGTCGCTAAAAGGTAATTTCGATGTACAACAACAAAGTGCGGAAGATGAAAACAGCGACTGGTTCTTGAACCCGTCATTGTTTTGGCAACAACCAGGTTTCACTTTTTCTGCGCAGGTGCAGCTACCAGTTGAGTTAATTACTGATGACCCTGAAAAACCTGACTACAAACTAAGGGCTGTTTTTGAAAAGCAGTTTTAGTTAAGTTCCTAGCGTCAGCTCTTACTTAGGTACTAATCCGCCTTATTTATCAATCAGCTTTTTGGTCGAATTTAAGTTGCCTTTCTCACTGAGTAGTTTAACCAGCGTAAGCCGAGCGACTAAGTCGCCGCGCTTGTGCTGTTCGATTTTGACCGGGATGTAGTCTAGATCGGGCGCGAACCAAGTTACCGTATGGCGCACGCTACCAGTGTTCTCACTACGAACTCGTATGGTCTCGATTTTGCCAACATTCGTTGAGACAGTTTCTGACCCTTCGTTGATAAACAACACCTGCTTGATACGACCTGAATCAAACACCGTCAGCTTGGCTTCCTCGAACGGACGATGTTTGAGTTCGTTCATTACTTTTAGCGTCACGGAGAGACGGTCAAGAACTGGATCAGAAAAAGACTCTGTGCCTTCTTCGCCACGGCTTTTGTAGGTTAGCTCGTTGTTGTCCCAGTTGAACCAGGCATCAACGCTGCGCTTGGCTTCCTCGTCTTGGCGGTAGCTGTAACGCTTTGGCAAAACACGCATATTGTCGTCTGCAGATTTAACAACAGTGAACACGCTCGTTTCTTGTATTTTGCCTTTGCCTGTTAATTTGAATACACCAGTTGGGCGTGTGGAGAGATTGTATATCCACTCGTCGCCTTCCCGCTTCAAAGACAATTTAGCGCTACCTGCATTTATTAAATTATTGCCTACATCGTAAACCACCTCGAACGGCAACAAGGGCCCGGATTGTTCGGCCTTTGTAGCTGAGGTTTCTTGCGCATTAGCTTGTCCACCTAGTATTAGTAAAATACCGAGGCAGAGTGCGAGAATGCGTTGTTGGATGCCGTTCATTCTGTCGTGTTTCCGTTTGGAGCTTTTAGGCTCGCTCGTGTACTAATTTTTATCATAATTATGCACGTGTAGCGTGAAGCATTACCTAGCTAATCGTCAAGGTAACATTTCCCATTCTCGTAGCGTGCATGACCGCTTATTAGGAACTGCATCACAAGCGGGTAGAGTTTGTGTTCTATTTGCAACACCCGCTCAGCCAAGGATTCTGCCGTGTCGGAGGGAAGCACATCTAAACTCTGTTGTTTTATTATCGGCCCGCCGTCGAGCTCTTCAGTGACAAAATGGACAGTGGCGCCGTGTTTTGGTTCGTTTGCGTCGATTACACGTTGGTGTGTATTTAGACCTATATAGGCTGGAAGCAAGGAGGGGTGAATATTGACTAGCTTACCGATGTATCGATTCACAAGCTCTGACCCCAAGATCCGCATAAAACCGGCTAGCGCTATCCAGTCCGCATCGATTAGTTCCAAGGTGCTAATTAAGCGGCGATCATATTCCTGTCGGTTTTGATGGGGAAGTTTTTCAACTACGTGTGTTGCGATGCCATGATCCTGTGCAAACACTAGCCCGAGCGCATTGGGGTTGTCTGAAATAACTGCGCATATCGTTGCATCCAGACGGCCATCGGTACACGCATCGAGTAGCGCTTTTAAATTAGAACCGCGTCCTGAAATCAGAACGGCAATATTGTTCACACGTATTTTACCGTCGGAGTTTCGTCAGTCATGCCATCAATGCCTGATTCGATTGATCCGATAACAGTAGCCGGATTGCCACTGGACGTGAGCATTTGGCAAATCGCGTCGGCATCCTTTGGGCTAACGATCAGTGCCATTCCAATTCCGCAGTTAAAGGTGAGGCGCATTTCGCTTGTTTCGATGTTGCCAGTATCTTGAAGCCACTTAAAAATGGGGGGTAATTGTAGTTGCGATTCGTTTAATGCGGCAACGGTATTATCGGGTAAGCATCGCGGGATGTTTTCGGTTAAGCCGCCACCAGTGATGTGTGCCATCGCTTTTATTGCGTGTTTGCTCAGCACTGCGCGAATCGCTTTAACATAGATTTGCGTTGGTGCTAATAATGTTTGGCCAAGCGTTGATTGTTCAAACGCTTGGTTTAGATCGTGACCTTTAGTCACTGCGCGTATTAGCGAATATCCGTTTGAATGTGGGCCTGAGGATGCAACGCCAATAATGGCATCACCTGCTTGCACCGAATCGCCAGTAATGATTTTAGATTTCTCAACTACGCCGACAGCGAAACCTGCCAAATCAAAATCTTTTCCGCTGTACATTCCTGGCATTTCGGCTGTCTCACCACCTAGTAATGCAGCGCCAGCCAGCTCGCAACCTTTCGCTATGCCGCCAATGACTTTAGAGGCTTGGTCTATGTCGAGTTTGCCAGTGGCGAAGTAGTCCAAAAACCATAGCGGTTCTGCGCCGCTGACCAGGATATCGTTGACGCACATGGCGACTAGGTCGATCCCGACGGTATCGGGATAATCAAGGTCAATGGCGAGCCGGAGCTTGGTGCCCACGCCATCAGTTCCCGACACGAATACCGGTTGTTTATACTCACCTTCGGGTAGCTCGAAAAGGCCGCCAAAACCACCGAGGCCACCGAGCACACCGGGGCGGTTGGTTCGTGCAACCAGCGGTTTTATGCGCTCTACAAGGGCATTTCCGGCGGCGATATCGACACCAGCGGAGGCATACGTCAATGGTTTATCGTTGGTCTTGGTGCTCATCGATGGTAGTTTTAGAAAAAAAGGTGCTGGGAAGGACACATGATACGCCGGAACGCGCTACCACTGTCGTGAATATGAAACAATGCACGTGAAACTGTTGCAGTTACATCCTGATTTTTGTAAGAGGCTTATTTTGTCCAATTTATCTCCACACTCGGTCGTTTTGCGCGTGCTGGCCGTCGTCTGTCTGTTGATAGGCAGTGCTGCGGCAACCGCTCAAAGCAGTTTTCAAATTGAGGTCGCTGTGGCTGACAAGGGCGCGGCTGAGCAAAAACAGGCTTATCAAGTGGCGCTGAGGCAAGTTCTGCTGACAAACAGCCCTGATAAAACCTTATTGAATCGCGATGATGTGCGCGCAGGCATTAATGAAGCTGATCTCTATGTCGAATCGTTTAGTTATCGTTCGCCTGAGCCGGGTACCGTTATCAGTCGAGCAACGCCTGTAACTGATCAGGTGCGCCGCTCGGGCGAAGCCTCTCAACTTATGTTGGTCGCGTTTAATCCGGCGCGCATCCAAGAGTTGATCAGTACTTCGACACCTAAAAAAGGAGAAGACGAGCCGGCACCATCTGGATTGGCGAACGTAACGTCGGCCTTGGCTTGGATTCTGGTACAAGATGGTCGTGCTGATGTTTTAGTCGGCGGTAGTGTTGGGGCCAGCGTTATGCAGCGCTCTAGAGAGATTGCAGGTGGCAACGGCATCCGCCTAATGTTTCCAACTGCTGATCAGGCTGACATAGATGCACTGACAGCTGATCAATTGCGCGCAAAAGATACTGCGGCTATTGTTGCGGCGACTGCTAGATATTCGAGTCCCGTAGTGGTGACCGCTTATCTTGCGCGTAAGCGTTCGCGTGGTTGGATTGGGCTTTGGAGCAAAGTGGCGGGCGAAGAAGTTGAACACCAAGAATTCGAAGCAGACACCTTAGATGACATGATGACGCTGGGTATTTCATGGTTAAATCCGTCCACTGCCGGTGGGTTAAACGAATATCAATACGGTGGGGACGCAACCGCACATACTGAAGGGCTAGTTTGGGTGAGTTCAGGCGGCGCAACGGCCGCCTATGCCAAGGTCATGACTTATTTAAATTCTGTTCAGACGGTTGTGAGTGTTTACCCAAAAGAAATTGGGCCTAGTGGCACTTTGTTTGCCGTCATGCCGCGTTCCGCTCTGAATGCGATTGCAGCGAATGCAGCACCGCTTACTTGGCTAAGGCGGGCATCGCCACCAGCCGATGGTGGCCTATCGGCGCAAGCCGAACTAGCATTTGATTTCTTGCAGTAGAACCCTATGCATCCGCAAATACCGTTGCCATTAGCAACGGTTCCATCAACATCTTTTGACACATTCTTCACAGCCAGTGGCAATGAGAATGTTGTGCATGCACTGCAGGCGTTTGCAGCGGCCATTTTAGATGAATCACAGATCTACCTATGGGGTGATGCGCACTCGGGTAAGACCCATTTGTTAAGTGCAACCTGTAATGCGGTCGCGGCGAATGGTTATCGAGTTGCTTATCTGCCAGCAGAGTACATTGAAAGCGAAGGCGCGCTTGAGGGCTTGGAGGAATGCCATCTAGTTTGCTTTGATGATATCGATACCATAAGCCCAGCTGCTGAAATTGAGTTGTTCCACTGCATTAATCGTTGTAGAGATAAGTCAGTGCGCTTGTTGTTTGCAGCCGCCGGTCAAGCTGAATCGCTAAACTTAACGCTACCAGATTTGCGTACACGCTTATCGTGGGGGCCTGTGTTTCAAATCCAGGGATTGCCAGAGGATCAGTTGCAGGCGGCATTAATGCATCAGCTTGAGAGTCGATCGTTAAAAGTCAATAATGATGTTGCAGTGTATTTGCTAAATCGATTCCCACGAAATATTACATCGCTTAAAGAGATCGTTGATCTACTTGATCAGGCATCACTGAAGGAGCAGCGTAAAGTGACGGTGCCTTTGATCAGGCAATTGATTGATGAAAAGGTACTTGGCTAGCGTTCTCGTTCGTCATCCTCACGCAGGTGGGGATCTATGTTCGAGCATGCAAATACTGAATCAGTGCACTGCAGCCGGCCAGGCCGTATGCGCATTCATCCCGCAGAAGCACTCACTCGCTTCCGCGAGCTTCGCTGGTCACGGTTTCTTCTTTTTTCTTTTTAGGTACGCTGTAGCGTGCGTACATTACGCAGCCAAGAAATAGCAGCATGCTAAATAGTGTGACCAAAGCCCCGATCCAAGCACCACCACTGCCTGGGTTATACCAGGCATCAACACCAACACAAAAATAAAATAAGGTGAAGAACATCACCCATTGGTGAGTGTAGCGCCTTGCGTGCAAAAGGCCTCGTAGCGGAATCAGTAGAGGCACCACAAACAGCACAATCAACACCACGCGTGGCACGTTTTTAGGTGGCGCTAACCAAGTAAACCAACTCATGAGCACTGCAAACAGGCCAAAGTAGCCAAGCAGTGTTATCCATCTGCCAATTTTGGTGAGGGTCTTTGGGTTGGCCATTGAGTGCGGTTTTCAGCTAAAAACTGTGCAGTGAGTCACATCGTCAGTGTAATTGAAATCCACGTTCATATGCACGGGAATCAGCCGATAGAGTTAGTGATGAATATTCCACTCGAAAAATCAGAAATAAGCGGCGGCGCTGAGCATTTTGCTAATCCAGCGACTGGCCTGTTAGAGCTAGAGGCAGTGCTCGAAGCCTTGTTACAAGATGGCTTGATAGAAGAGGCCAACAGCCAACTGTTGCGATCCTTGTCGACAGGTGGCAGCGATAAAGGTGCTTTGGAGCGTATTGCGGCTAGTGGGTGGAATAGCGCTCTGCAAGATAGTCAAAAAATCGATTTGGATTTTCTGACTAAATGGCTTGCTAAAAAATCGGGTATCCCTTGGGTGAGAATTGATCCACTTAAGGTTGATGTGCCAGCAGTGACTGCGGTGACCTCTTCTGCCTATGCCACACGCTTTAATGTTATCTGCATAGATGCACATAAAGATTACGTGGTTTTTGGTACAGCCGAGCCGTTTTATCTGGAGTGGCAAAAAGAACTAAGCCGGATACTCAATAAAGAAATCAAGCTGGTTATTTGTAACCCAGTGGATATTCAACGCTATCTGGTTGAATTTTACTCCTTGTCCAAGTCGGTGTTGGGTGCAAAGAAAGATCAAGCTGTAACCTCCAGCGCTGTTCAAAATCTTGAGCAGCTTATGGAGCTTGGTAAGGGCGGTAAACTTGAAGCCAACGATAGTCACGTAGTGAGTATTGTTGATTGGTTGCTTCAGTATGCTTACGAGCAGCGAGCCAGTGATATTCATCTTGAGCCACGGCGTAGCGATGGTGGAGTCAGGTTTCGTATTGATGGTGTTATGCAGCAGGTATACGATATGCCGGCGCCGGTTATGGCAGCAGTGACTAGCCGCTTAAAGATTCTTGGTCGCATGGATGTTGCTGAAAAAAGACGCCCACAAGATGGCCGTCTTAAAACTCGCAACGCCGACGGTAAGGAAGTCGAGCTACGTATGTCAACCATGCCAACCGCGTTTGGCGAAAAAATGGTGATGCGTATTTTTGATCCAGCGGTGTTGGTAAAAGATCAAGAAGCACTCGGATTTGATGGCAGAGAAGCTGATATCTGGAATGGCATGATTAAGCAGCCGAACGGCATATTGCTGGTCACTGGACCAACCGGTTCTGGTAAAACAACAACCCTGTATAGCAGCCTGCAATTGCTAGCAACACCGGAAGTTAACGTCTGCACAATCGAGGATCCAATTGAACTAGTGGTGCCCGCATTTAACCAAATGCAAGTGCAACATAATATTGATTTAGATTTTGCATCAGGTGTGCGTACTCTATTACGTCAAGATCCCGATATCATTATGGTAGGTGAGATACGTGACCTTGAAACAGCACAGATGGCTGTACAAGCAGCGTTAACAGGCCATCTTGTTGTATCTACCTTGCACACCAACGATGCGCCGTCTGCGGTAACTCGTTTGCTTGAACTAGGTGTGCCGTACTATCTTATTCGTTCGACCTTGATAGGCGTAATCGCACAACGGCTAATTAGAACCTTCTGCCCGCACTGTGTTGAATCAGTGCCAACTGATGCTGATGAATGGACGTCGCATATGGCGCCTTGGAAAGCTGATACACCAGAGACACTGAATAAAGCAGTGGGTTGCTTAGAATGTCGCGATACGGGATTTTTGGGTAGAGCCGGTATCTATGAACTACTACAAATGACACCGAGCGTGAAAGAATTAATTACGCCCGATGTACATTTGGAAAACCTACGTAAGCAAGCATATAAAGATGGAATGCGCCCGCTACGAATTAGTGGCATGGCAAAGGTTGCGCAAGGTAAAACCTCGTATGACGAAATATTCAAGGTGACGCCTTCTCCGCTGGGAAACTAGCGTTTAAAGCGAGTCTTAAGCCGAAACCCCTAACTTACCCAAAGCATCACTGATACTAATAATCTCAGCGTCGCTTTCGCGTCGGCCTTTGTATTCAAGTTGATCGTTTGCGATGTGTTTTTCGCTGACAACAAAGCGATGCGGAATGCCAATCAGCTCCATATCGGCAAACATTACGCCCGGGCGTAGTGGCCGGTCATCAAACAAGACATCCACACCGGCATCTTTCATTGTTTTGTATAGTGCTTCAGCGGCGGCTTTAACCGTTTCTGACTTCGCCATATGAATTGGTGAGATCACGGCGGTAAACGGCGCAATAGCATCGGGCCAGATAATGCCTTTGCCATCGTTGTTTTGCTCGATAGCAGCAGCTGCTGTACGAGTGATGCCAATACCGTAACAACCCATATGCATGTTTTGCATATCGCCGTTTTCATCCGGTATTGCGGCTTTCATGGTTTCGCTGTAGGTAGTGCCTAATTGGAAGATATGACCAACTTCTATACCGCGTACTATTTTGATTTCGCCTTTCCCTGTTGGGCTTGGATCACCATCAACAACGTTGCGTAAGTCGGCAATGACTGGTTCGGGCAAGTCTCGCTCCCAGTTAACGCCTTGCAAGTGCTTGCCATTGACGTTAGCACCACAAACGAAATCACTCATTGCCGCAGCATCGCCATCAGCTATCACTGGAATCGTTAGACCTACTGGACCAAGTGAACCAGCATCACAATTAGCTGCTGCTTTAATATCTTTCGCATCGGCAAACGTTAATGGCGTGAGTACAGCATCCAGATGCTCGGCTTTGATTTCATTGAGTTGATGATCGCCGCGTATGATCAATGCAACCACTGGCGTGTCCGCACCCTTCACCAGTAAGGTTTTTATAGTTTGCGTAACATCTATCTTTAATGCTTTGGTTAGCTGATCGATAGTGTGTACTTTTGGCGTATCAACTGAGACCATTTCCGATTTTGCAGCGCCGCGTGTTGCTGTGCTAATGGCTTCAGCTTTTTCAACGTTGGCGGCAAAGTCATCGCCAGTGGAATAGGCCAGTGCGTCTTCGCCACTCTCGGCTAATACATGAAACTCGCGTGACTTTGCGCCACCAATGCTGCCACTGTCGGCTTCGACTGGACGGTATTCCAAGCCCACACGATCAAACACGGCGCAATAGGCGGTGTGCATATCGTCGAATGTCTGCAGTAGGGATTCCTCACTCAGGTGAAATGAGTAAGCATCTTTCATGATGAACTCGCGCGAACGCATCACACCAAAGCGTGGGCGTATCTCGTCGCGAAACTTAGTTTGGATTTGGTAGAAATTCATTGGCATCTGGCGGTAGCTACGTAGCTCACGCCTGGCGATGTCTGTAATCACCTCTTCGTGCGTTGGGCCCACGCAATATTCACGATCATGTCGATCGGTGAGGCGCAGGAGCTCTGGGCCGTATTTTTCCCAACGCCCTGATTCTTGCCAAAGCTCAGCTGGGTGGATTGCTGGCATGATCAGCTCAACACCGCCTGCGCGATCCATCTCTTCACGCACAATCGCTTCGATTTTGCGAATCACACGCAAACCCATGGGCATCCAGCTATAGAGGCCAGACGCCAATCGGCGGATAAGTCCGGCTCTAAGCATCAGTTGGTGGCTGACGATTTCAGCGTCCGCTGGGGTTTCTTTGCTGGTTGATATGTGAAATTGGCTGGCGCGCATAGCCCTTGACTCTGTTGATTGAGCATTGAGTATAAGCCACAGGCCCGTGGCTGTAACGGTTCCTGTACTCTGTGACTTCGCAAATAACAAATGAGTTGTTATTGTTGGCGTAAGCTAAAGTCGCCTAAGCCCCCTGACCATACGGATAGTACAAATTTATGTCTGACCGACGATTGCAAGTTTTTCATACTGTGGCGGGAGTGTTGAGCTTTACGCGCGCAGCTGAAATTCTCAACATGACTCAACCTGCAGTAACTCACCAGATCCGTCAGCTAGAAGCTGATTTTAATACCCGGCTGTTTGATCGCGCCAATAATCGGATTAGCCTGACCGATGCCGGTAAAAAAGTGCTCGAATATGCGGATCGAATTATTGCCTTGTATGGTGAGATGGATGTTGCCGTTAAAACACTGACTGGTGATACCACGGGTTTGGTCACCCTCGGGGCAAGTACAACCATTGCCGAATACATGTTGCCAGGCTTACTCGGCGATTTTCAACAGCAATTTCCGCAAGTACAAATGCGCTTGCGAGTGGCCAATACTGATGCGGTAGTGAGTATGGTGGCTGATAACTCTATTGACCTGGGTGTTGTAGAGGGCGAGGTTAATAGCCAGCTCTTATTGGTGGAGCACTGCCAGTTTGATGAGCTTATCGTGGCGGTTCCGCCTAATCATGATTTGGCTAACAAGGCTGAAATCAAACCCACCGAGCTACTGAATCATCCGTTTATCTTTCGCGAGGATGGATCGGGCACGCGAACCGTGATCGCCGCCTATCTTGAAGAGCACATGCTTCATGAAAACCAACTTAATCAACCGTTCGAGCTGGGCAGTACCGAAGCCATAAAGGGTGCTGTGCAGGCAGGTATGGGTATTTCGATTGTATCGAAAGCGGCTATGAGCAAAGAGACCGGTTTAGAAATGTTAAAGGCAATACCGTTGTCGCCGCCTTTAGTCAGGCGCTTTTATTTTGTCCGCCAACGTCAGCCGTTCCGCACCCATCTAATGGACGAATTATTTCAGTTTGCTAGGCGCTATTGTGGGTCTGATGAGGCAGATGATTGAATTATGTGAATTTCGAGGCTGTAATCCCATCAAATTAACCATCTAGCCCTCGAAAATGGCAGCATGAGCACCAATATTGCTTTATTAATCAATCAGGTTAGCCAGTTAGCTAACTACACCGCGATGGCATAATGCTCCAGTGAATAACCCAAGCAGTCCAGCACACCGAACACCCACCGATCCGGTCGCGCCAGCGATGCTCGATATTGTGCGTGGTTGGTATAACCGCAATTTCTCCGATCCCCAAGCCGTCATTTTGTCGATGGTCCTGTTGCTGGCATTTGCCATGCTTTGGTTTTTTGGCGATATTCTGACACCTGTTTTGGTAGCGCTAGTGCTGGCTTATCTGTTTGAAGGGATCGTGGCCATAATGGTGCGATGGGGCGCGCCGCGAACACTCTCAGTGCTTATCGTATTGCTATTGTTCATCGCTCTTTCTGTCGTTATCGTTTTTGGTTTGTTGCCAGTGCTCTCACAACAACTGACCCAAATGGTGCGTGAACTCCCGGGCATGATTGCTAAAGGCCAAGAACAACTACTGCGGCTGCCCGAGATGTATCCCGATGTATTTACCGTTGAGCAAATTACAGATCTAATCAACGAAGTTCGAGCAGAAGCCGGTAGCGTCGGGCAAAACATCCTAACGTTTTCAGTGGCTAGATTAGGCACCTTGGTGATGATCACAATCTATGCGGTGTTAGTGCCGTTTATGGTGTTTTTTGCATTGAAGGATAAAGATAAAATTCTGGCTTGGGCAAGCAAGTTCGTGCCTCGTCGTAGCGAATTGTCATTTAAAGTTTGGCGCGATGTTGATCAAAAAATGGCTAACTATATCCGCGGTAAATTTATTGAGATTGTTATCGTATGGGTAGCCACTTACGTCGTATTTGCGCTGATGGGGCTCAACTACAGCCTGTTGCTTAGCGCGCTGGTTGGTTTGTCCGTGATCATCCCTTATGTGGGTGCCGTAGTGGTAACCGTGCCTATTGCGCTAATTGGTTTTTTCCAGTGGGGATTTACGGCTCATTTAGGTTGGTTGCTGTTGTTGTATCAAATCATCCAAGTGCTCGATGGCAATGTATTGGTCCCACTGCTTTTCTCGGAAGCGGTCAATATTCACCCACTAGCGATTATCGTCGCAGTGCTGTTTTTTGGAGGCTTGTTTGGTGTGTGGGGCGTATTTTTTGCGATTCCATTAGCCACATTGATACAGGCTGTGCTCAACGCCTGGCCTCGTCAAGCTCTCGCGATGGCTGATTCGGAACAGGCTGTATCGTAGTTTTAAACGGCAGATGCGTACTGCTTATGGCGGTTATATAGTTTACCTGCTTGTGGTTCACCGATCCTGTTAGTAGTATGTCTGCCTCTGATAGAGGGTAAAGCATGTTCCAGGGCAGCATAGTCGCAATTGTCACGCCGATGCACGCGAACGGCAGCGTTGACGAAGAGTCGTTGGCCAACTTGGTCGAATTTCACATTGAGTCAGGTACTCACGGAATCGTTGCTGTCGGCACTACCGGCGAATCCGCCACTCTCACTGTGGCTGAACATGGCCATGTGATCAAGCGTATGGTGGAGATGGCAAACAAGCGCATCCCGATCATCGCTGGCACCGGAGCAAACTCCACCGCAGAGGCAATCGAGCTCACCCAACACGCTAAAAGTGTGGGTGCAGATGGATGCCTATTAGTCACACCGTATTACAACAAACCCACGCAAGAAGGTCTATTCCAGCACTTTGCGGCTATCGCGGCCGCAGTGGATATACCTCAAATTCTATACAACGTGCCGGGGCGTACTGCTGTTGATATGAGCCCAGAAATAACGGCGCGATTGTCATCAATTGAGAATATCGTTGGAGTTAAAGAAGCCACGGGTACGGTTGAACGTATAAAAGAATTGCTTGAGCTATGCGAGCGCGGATTTAAAGTGTTGACCGGTGATGATGCAACGGCAATGGAGAGCATGTTGGTAGGTGGGCATGGCGATATTTCCGTCACGGCAAACGTTGTGCCTGCGCAAATGGCCAAAATGTGTACAGCTGCAATGACGCATGATCGTTCAAAAGCTGAGCTAATAGAAGCCAATATTAAAGATCTACACACGGATTTATTTTGCGAATCTAATCCAATCCCGGTGAAATGGGCCTTGCATAAGATGGGTCTTATACCTGAAGGCATTCGTTTGCCGCTTACACCATTAGCCTCCGAGCACCACGGTAAAGTTATTGCTGCATTGAAAAAGGCCGAGGCGCTATAAACAGCCTATAATCATAGGCTTTAGCACGTAGACAACAATAATGCGTTTAAGTCTTATCAGTCCTTTGTTGGCATTTTCCAGTATTGCTAGTTTGTCGCTGCTTAGCGGTTGTATTTCTATGGATCGCTTAAGTAGTCCCGAATCAGAATACAGTGCTACTTCCGATCAAGCCAAAGTGTTACAGGTGCCACCTGATCTCACTGACATCAGCAATGGCGAACAATTTATCTTGCCTGGTATTAGTGGTGAAGCATTGTCACGCAACACGTTGCTGCCAGCGTTTGAGTCAGTTAAATTTATTCGCAATGGCGGCCAAAGCTGGCTTGAGATAGATCAATCACCAGAAGAATTATGGCCAAGATTGTTAGCGTTTACTCGCAAGCAGAGTTATGCAGTTGCTGAAACTATACCTGTATCAGGTGTTATTGCCAGTGACTGGCGTGAACAATCAGAGGGCGGTTTGTTGAAGGGGCTGATTGGTAAGGACACCTTTGTGCGTATCGCATTTCGTCTGGAACGCGCGGGGCAGGCGTCTCGTTTATTTGCTCGCGTGCAAGAAGCTGATAAATCCTATGTAGAGGCTAACCCTGAAGCGAGCTGGCCTGCGTCTGCCCACGAACCTGAAAACACCAATCAAATGCTTAGCGAGCTGTTGGTATTTTTTGGTATCGAGGAACAAAAAGCCAAGGGCATATTGAGTGATGCCACGGCCGCGAGCTTACTTGATGATGCGACTCTACAAACCACTGCTGGTGGCAGCGTGCTTGTTATGCATAAAGGTTATCGCCCCACTTTTAGATCTGTGCGGCAAGCGTTGGCAAATAACGGGTTTAATGTTACGCGTGAGGACATTGAGCGTGGGCGAGTTGAAGCTAATGCAAATGATGCAGCCTATGTGTTTGCTATCTCACCAGTGCATGTTAGTGCGTCAAGAGTGTCGGTAATCTCGGCCACTGGCGATAGGCTTGATACTGATACCGAAAAATCAGTATTGGATACTCTTCGCCAGCAACTGATCTAGGCCAATATTGCCCATGTTGCATGTAGCCTCTTTAGGTAGTGGTAGTGGCGGTAACTCCACCGTCATCCGCACAGAAAACACAACCCTGTTGCTTGATTGCGGCTTTACCCTAAAAGAAACTACCGCACGTTTATCATTGTTGGGTTTGCATCCAGCTGATATCGATGCCGTATTGATTTCGCATGAGCATGGCGATCATGTTAAAGGGGTGGGTCCGTTATCACGTAAATTTGCTACGCCTGTATGGTTAACGCACGGTACTTATTCAAGCTTGCGTGACAACCGATTTCATAAAATACAGATAATTGATGCCCATTCAAGCTGGCAAATTGGTGATATAGACATAAACCCGTTTCCAACACCGCACGATGCGGCTGAGTCTTGCCAGTACATTTTTACGCATAACGAGGTTCGTTTTGCCGTCGTGACCGATTTGGGCGCCTGTACGCCACACGTGGTTTCAACGCTAGAGGGTATTAATGGTTTGATCGTAGAAACCAACTACGACAACACGATGTTGGCTAATGGGCCGTACCCTTATAGCCTGCAACAACGAATAAAATCTAATTACGGGCATTTGGGTAATGAGCAAGGTGCAGAGTTAGTTAGGCATTTGGATCATGCTGGTTTGCAGCATATTTTGTTAGGTCATATCAGCGAGCAAAACAATAGTGATCAAGCAGCGTTTGATACTATGAAAAATAGTATCAATGATGGTCACGAACGGATTCATGTGTTGGCGCAACATAAACCCAGCGCATGGTTTGCTGTCACTAAGTTGGAACAAAAACTGAGTAGTGCAATCACTACCAACACGGAAATCGCGGAGCCTGCTTAGCCAGTATGTTGCTGTAGCTTGGCATTCTCAGCGACAGCTTCGCTGACTTGCAATTGCAGGCCAGTTAGGTCGAGTTTGGCATAGCTTAGTAACTCGTCTCGGGAGCCGTGCTCGATGTATTCATCAGGTAAGCCGATTAACTTAATAGCGGTACCAATGCCGGTGTCACTTAGATACTCCATAACGCCTGCACCTGCACCGCCGGCAATGCTATTTTCTTCTAGTGTGATTAGCAATTCGTGACTGGCAGCGAGTGACTCGATCAGCTTAGTATCCAGCGGTTTTACAAAGCGCATATTGATTACTGTGTAGTCGTGCTCTTCGCCTATCCGTAGTGAAGGTTCAACTAGGGTGCCGAACGCCAATAGTGCAACTTTTTTGCCTCGGTGTAGTGTTTGCGCTTCGCCTAATGGTATTGCTTCCATGTTTTCGTCTACTTCAGCGCCTGTGCCTTTACCGCGCGGGTATCGCACAGAGCTTGGTCCGTCAAATTGGAATGCGGTGTAGAGCATCTGACGGCATTCGTTTTCATCTGATGGTGCCATTATCAGCATATTAGGTAAGCAGCGCATAAAGCTAAAATCAAAGCTGCCCGCATGTGTTGGGCCATCTGGGCCAACTAGTCCAGCGCGATCCACTGCAAATACAACCGGTAGGTTTTGGATAGCAACATCGTGTACGAGTTGATCGTATGCACGTTGTAGGAACGTTGAGTAGATTGCAACAACCGGTTTTTGCCCGCCACAGGCAAGTCCTGCGGCCAGCGTTACCGCGTGTTGTTCAGCTATACCCACATCGTAGTAGCGATCAGGAAACTGATTTTCGAATTCGACCATACCGGAGCCTTCGCGCATGGCTGGCGTGATGCCAACCAGACGATCATCCAATGCGGCCATATCGCATAACCATTTGCCAAACACTTGAGTGTAAGTAGGTGAATTAGATTTTGAAGACTGTAAACTTTTGCCCGTTTCAATATCAAATGGGGTTACGGCATGTAAGGCTAGTGGATCTTGTTCGGCAAAGTGATATCCGTGGCCTTTTTTAGTGACGACATGTAAAAATAATGGGCCAGATAGCTCGCGCATGTTTTTAAGTACGCCTATCAAGCTGTCAGTGTCGTGGCCGTCAACGGGGCCAAAATAATTGAAGCCAAGTTCTTCAAATAATGTACTAGGCACAATCATGCCTTTCATGTGTTCTTCCCAGCGCCTTGCGAAATTAAACATGCTTGGCACTTTGCGTAATATGCTTTTGCCGCTTTCGCGAGCGCCCGATACAAGCTTGCCTGTCAGTATTCGGGCAAGGTATTTGTTCATCGCGCCAACGTTGGGTGATATCGACATGTCGTTGTCATTGAGTATGACAATCATATTGGCCTTGATGCCGCCGGCGTGATTCAAGGCTTCATAGGCAATGCCTGCTGTGAGAGCGCCGTCGCCAATTACAGCTACAGTTTTTGGTGCATCATCGCTAGTGCCAGCAAGCTTGTGTTGCTGTTCAGCTGCGAGTGACATACCCAAGGCTGCACTAACCGATGTGCTGCTATGGCCAACACCGAAAGTGTCATAAGGGCTTTCTGCGCGATTAGGAAAGCCTGCTAAACCACCTTGTTTGCGCATAGTTAACATGCGGTCACGACGTTCGGTGAGGATTTTGTGAGGATAGGTTTGATGGCCCACATCCCAGACGAGTTTGTCGTAAGGGGTGTTGAATACGTAGTGCAGCGCAACAGTGAGCTCAACGGTACCAAGACTGGCGCCTAGATGCCCTCCGGTCTGGGCCACAGAGTAGAGCAAAAACTGCCGTAGTTCGGCGCTGAAGTCTTGCAAAACGGATTCGTCCAACTCGCGCAGATCTGCGGGTTTTTTAACCGAGTGCAATAACGGAAACTGTTCGGAAATGTCCATGAAATCAATTTGTTTATACAGATTGAATTATGTGCTTGCCAAGCCATCATTTCAAGTTAAGTATGATGGCGGAAGTTAGGATAAGGCTCTAAAACAGATCAAGGATGGCGAAATGTGTCTCAATTCGGCGTCATGCGGATCATACTAGTGGCTGCGGCTTAAGACATAGGCCGACAAGTCACGTAATTGATCAAAAGTGTCGCCCAAACCCTCAAGCGCTTGGCAAGCGGTATTGTGCATATCTTGGGCATGCCGTTGAGCGCCATCGAGGCCTAAAAGCGATGGGTAGGTGGGCTTGTTGCGGGCAATATCGGCGCCCTGAGATTTACCTAATGTTTCGGTGTCACCGACCACGTCGAGGATGTCATCTACGATCTGAAAGCTGAGCCCAACCGCCGCGGCGTACTCATCGAGCCTAGTTCGAACAGCGTCGGAGACATCGGCAGAACACAAGGCAGCCAGTTGAACGCTTGCGCGAATCAGTGCACCGGTTTTGTGTCGATGCATATCTTCGAGCTCATTGAGCTTTAGCATTTTGCCGACCGCTTCTAGGTCGATTGCTTGCCCTTCGGCCATGCCTTCTGCACCGCTGGCAGCGCCTAGCACGGCAATCATTTGTAATTTGTTGTCGCTGGCTAAGTGGACGTCATCGTTTTTTGCAAGGATGGTAAACGCGAGTGCTTGAAGCGCATCACCAGCCAATATGGCAGTGGCTTCATCAAATTGCTTGTGACATGTTGGTTTGCCGCGTCGTAGATCATCATCATCCATAGCAGGTAGATCGTCGTGCACTAAAGAATAAGCATGCATCATTTCTACTGCACAGGCGGGTGTATCTAGTCTGTGAGTTTCAACACCGAGTGCTCGGCCAGTTGCATACGTTAGAACAGGCCTTATGCGTTTACCACCGTTGGTCGCTGCGTATTTCATTGCAGCTTGCAAGTTAGTTCGATTGTTTTTATAAGCTGGTAACTTTAGCAACAGTGCGTCGTCTACACGTTGCTGATATGTCTTCATCTGTTGGTTGAATTGTTCGCTGGCATCTTGGCCAGTATCGTGGCTAGCAACTTGGTCGGCACTTTTATCGTCAATGCTCTTCATTCTGGCGTGTCTAGATCTTCCAGCGTATCCGTGCCATTTTTATCCATAAGAATTTTAACTTTTCGTTCAGCATCGAGAAGGCTTTGCTGACAAAAGCGGGCAAGGCTGACCCCTCGTTCAAACTGGCCCAATGACTCGTCCAGCGATTGTTCACCTGATTCCAGCGTTGTCACGATGGTTTCCAGCTCGCCCAAAGCATCTTCAAACTTCGTGGATTTTGGGATCGCTTTTGGGGCTTTTGTGTTTTTTGTAGTCATCGCTCTAGTCTAACAAATCAATTGCCTCATGCAGCCTGTGAACACCATCTACACGCATATTTTTGATGGCTTTCTTAGGTGCATTTGCGTGAGGAACGATGGCGCGTTTGAACCCATGCTTAGCGGCTTCTTGTAAACGCTCTTCACCGTTTGAAACTGGCCTGACTTCGCCGGCCAGCCCGACTTCTCCAAATATCACCATATCTGAGGGTAAAGGGCGATCACGAAACGATGAGAGTGCGGCTAATAAAACCGGCAGGTCGGCCGCAGTTTCAGAGATGCGCACGCCACCCACCACATTGATATAAACATCTTGGTCAAACATTGCGATGCCTGCGTGCCTGTGCAACACGGCCAATAGCATGGCTAAGCGGTTTTGTTCTAGCCCGAGTGCAACGCGGCGCGGATTGCCCATGTGGCTAGTATCCACAAGGGCTTGTGCCTCGACTAACATTGGTCGAGTGCCTTCACGGGTAACCATGATGACACTGCCGTTTACTGGTTCGGGGTGTTTCGATAAAAATATTGCAGAAGGATTTTTGACATTTTGCAAACCCTTTTCGCCCATGGCAAATACGCCTAGCTCATTGACTGCGCCAAAGCGATTTTTAACGGCGCGTATCACGCGATAGCGGCTGCCTTGTTCGCCTTCGAAATACAAAACGGTGTCAACCATGTGCTCAAGCACTCTTGGTCCCGCAAGAGCACCCTCTTTGGTTACATGGCCCACCAAAAATATCGAACACCCTGTTTGCTTGGCGTAACGTACTAACCGTGCAGCACTTTCGCGCACTTGCGCCACAGCACCTGGCGCGGAATTAAGCATTTCCGTGTACATGGTTTGGATCGAATCGATAACCATAATGGTGGGCTTTTCTTTTTCGGCATGCGCAAGGATTGCTTCCACGCGTGTTTCTGCTAGTAAGCGCAAGTGTTTTTCGGGTAATTCGAGACGCCTGGCGCGCAGCGTAATTTGCTGTAACGATTCCTCGCCAGTGGTGTAGAGCGTACGATGATTTTCGCTCAGATTGGCAAGGCATTGGGTGAGTAGTGTGGATTTACCAATCCCTGGGTCACCACCAAGTAAGGTGACCGAGCCTGTTACTAAGCCGCCGCCAAGCACTCGATCTAATTCAGTTAAGCCAGTGTTGGTGCGTTCCTCTGCTTTGAGCTTAACGTCGGAGGCATTAATGATTCCGCTAGCCCCAGCGTAGCCTTTAAAGCGGCCGCTGCTGGCTTCACCTCCGCCATCATTGAATTCTTGTAGGGTGTTCCAAGCTTCGCAATCGGCACATTGGCCGTTCCATTTAGTGTGGCTTGTGCCGCAATCTGAGCATACGTATTGGGTCTTTGCCTTAGCCATCGCCGTTAGCTATTTCCATTCGCTTCGACTGACTCGGCGTCTTCGTCAAGCGTGGGGTCGATACGTACTTGTAGTACGCGATTATCTTCAACCGAGATAATGGTTAGTGGATGATTGTTGAAATTAAATACGGCACCTTGAGGTGGAAAATTCTCGAAGTGTTCGAGTATCAAGCCGTTTAATGTTTTGGGACCATCAGCTGATAAGTCCCAGTTAAGTGCTTTGTTCAGGCTGCGAATTTGAGCGGTACCGTCAACAATAAAGCTGCCATCCTGTTGTGGACGAATTTCTGCTGACGCTTGCTGTGGGTCAGTGTCAAACTCGCCGACAATTTCTTCCAAGATTTCTTCGAGCGTGAGTAAGCCTTGTATATCGCCAAACTCATCGACAACTAAGCCAATGCGTCGTTTTTCGCGCTGAAAGTTTAGTAGCTGAACTGTTAGCGGCGTGCCTTCAGGTATGTAGTAAGGTTCGCGAACAACGGTTTCGAGATATTGAAGATTTAATTTACCACTGAGTAACGCGTCAACCATTTTGCGTAAATAAATAAACCCCACTGCATTGTCGATGTTGTCGCGGAACACGAGTAAGCGACTGTGCGGGCTGTTGGTTATTTGATCGAGTATTTCATCCCAAGGGTCATCTAGATCGATACCAACAATTTCGTTACGCGGCACCATAATTCCGTTTACAGAAATGGTGCCCAGATCAAGAATGTTTAAGAGCATGTCGCGGTGACGAGTTGGTATCAGCCCCGCGTTCTCGGTTACAACAGTGCGCAGCTCGTCACTGCTGAGGTGCTCGTCTTCTGGGTTTAATTTCGATACCTTAAAGAAATTTAAAATACGTGCACAGATCCAGTTAACCACAATGACTAATGGGTAGGTAACTGTGAGTAATGGTGTATAGACTGCCGAAGCGATAAACGACACGGATTCGGCTCGTCGCGTGGCAAACGTTTTAGGTGTGATTTCAGCAAACACCAAAATGACTAAAGTAAGTAAGCCCGTCGCAACTGCAATTCCGGCTTCTCCCATTAAGCGTAGTGCGATTACCGTGGCAATAGCTGAGGCAAGAATGTTGACAAAGTTATTGCCCAGCAAAATTAGGCTGATCAATCGCTCGGGTTGTTCGAGTAGTTCGAGTGTGCGTTTAGCCGCATGATTGCCATTTCTAGCCTGGTGGCGCAAGCGGTAGCGGTTAAGTGACATTAGGGCCGTTTCAGAGCTGGAGAAAAAGCCGGACATCAAAATTAGCAGTACCAAGATGAAGAGGAGTACGCTAATGGGAATGGCGTTCAAGTAGGTGTTAGCCTTTAGCTATAGTAGTGAGTTGCATCATAGCAATGCCGTGCAGTTGGCACTACAAAAAAACGACGTCTAGCGTTGCAGGATCAGCTCTAACACCAGTTTACTGCCAAAAAAAGCTAGCACCAGCAGGATAAAGGCTGCTATTGACCAATTCACCACCCGTTTGCCTCGCCAGCCAAACATCCAGCGCCCTACCACTAATACCCCAATTATTGACCAGGCCAGACAGGAGAGTACCGTCTTGTGTACTAGGCTTTGCCCCCACATATCGTCCAAGTAGAAAAATCCGGTGAGTAATGAAAATGAGAGCAGGATGAAACCCACGGTTAACAGCAAAAAGAGCAAGCTTTCAGAGTTATCGTAAGGTGGTAGCGAGCGGACGAAGCCACTGGGCTTATGATGGCTGAGCTGGTGTCTTTGTAGCGCAACTACCAAAGCTTGAGTGGCGGCCAATGCCAATACTGAATAGGCCACTACTGACGACAATACATGTAAGCCAGTGGTTGGATCCAGCGTGGTTTGCCCTCCCGTTTTTTGTGTGAAAAGCAGCGTGATGGCAGCGGCTGGGTAAACCAATAAACCCAGGTGATCGGCCCGGCGTGTTACTGCTAGCAACAGTTGCAGCAAAACGATACATAACGCCGTTATGCTTAAAGCGCTGAAAAAGCCCCATATCAACCCACTTTCTCTGGTGCTGATGATGGTGGCGATTAGGTGTATGAGCCAAGCTGTAGCCGCCAGCAAGCGCGTAATCCGCAGTGGAGCGTTATCTGTATCGTCACCAGGGGCTCTATTAAGGCTCAACCAGAGCCGAAACGCGGCAACCGCATATAAAATCGACGCAATTATGGCAAGCAGAAAGGTTGTCATGACGCTACTGTTAAGCTCGGTGGCCGGTATACTGTTGCTGGCAAGATTTCATCTATAAGATCACTATATTTATTAACATCTCATATTGTAACTTTGTAACTCATTTAGTAATTCTAGTAATTAGTAATTCTAGTATTTCATTTTGTAACTGAGACGTAGGACAAACATGTTTGATTCGTTGAGCGAACGACTAGGCCGTACTATCAAAACCTTGCGAGGGCAGGGGCGGCTTACTGAAGATAATATAAAGGATACCATGCGCGAAGTCCGCATGGCCTTGCTAGAGGCTGATGTGGCCTTGCCCGTGGTCAAAACGTTCATCGAGCGTGTCCGCGAAAAAGCGTCGGGTCAAGAGGTGCTTGGCAGCCTTACGCCAGGGCAAGCTCTAATCAAAGTTGTTAGTGACGAGCTGACATCGATTATGGGCGAACAAGCCGAAGAGCTGAATCTAGCGACTCAGCCGCCGGCAGTGGTATTGATGGCGGGTTTGCAAGGTGCTGGTAAAACCACCACCGTTGGCAAGTTGGCTCGGCGCTTAAAAGAAAAACAGAAAAAGAAGGTAATGGTAGTGAGTTGTGACGTTTATCGTCCGGCCGCTATCGCGCAGCTCAAAACGCTTGCAGACAGCGTCGATGTGATTTTCTTTGAAAGCACAGTGGATCAGTCTCCAATTGATATAGCCAGTGCTGCGCTTGCTGCTGCCAAAACACAATTTATTGATGTGTTGTTAGTGGATACTGCTGGTCGATTGGCTATCGACGAAGAGATGATGAGCGAGATACAACAATTGCACGCGGCAATAAATCCTATCGAAACCCTATTTGTTGTCGACAGCATGACGGGTCAAGATGCTGCTAACACTGCTAAAGCATTTGGAGACGCGCTGCCTCTAACCGGTGTTGTATTAACTAAAACAGATGGCGATGCACGTGGCGGTGCAGCGTTGTCGGTGCGCATGATTACCGGCAAGCCGATCAAGTTTATTGGTGCAGGCGAAAAAACTGATGCACTTGAGCCGTTTTATCCTGACAGGGTCGCCTCACGCATCTTGGGCATGGGCGATGTTGTTAGCTTGGTTGAAGAGGTTACTGAAAAAGTTGACCATGCGAAGGCTGAAAAATTTGCCAAGAAAATGCAGAAGGGCAAGAACTTTGATTTTGTTGATCTGCGCGAACAGCTTGAGCAAATGGCTAATATGGGCGGCATGGCATCGTTGCTTGACAAAATGCCTGGCATGAGCAACATCCCTGACAAAGTAAAAAACCAAGCCAACGATGGCGAGTTTAAAAAAATGATGGCCCTCATCGATTCAATGACACCACATGAACGAAAATACCCCGCCGTGCTTAAAGGTTCGCGTAAAAAACGCATTGCAGCTGGTGCTGGCCTTCAAGTACAGGATCTCAACCGTTTGGTAAAACAGCACTTGCAAATGAGCAAGATGATGAAAAAAATGAATAAAGGCGGTGGTATGGCGAAAATGATGCGCGGCATGCAAGGTAAGTTACCGCCTGGCATGGGCATGTAAGTATGCAGTCAGACGCATCAGGAGGATTGCCGGCTATTACGCTAAAAAATGTTCACAAGCGCTATGGTCCGTTACAAGTGCTAGATGGGCTGTCGCTTAACGTTGAGCGTGGAGAAGTGTATGGCTTCCTGGGCCGCAATGGCGCTGGCAAATCCACAACCATTCGCTTATTAATGGGTATTACCCAAGCGGATGAAGGCGTGGTGTCGTTGTTTGGTGAAAACATTGGTGATGCCCTAATTCCCATCAGGCAACGCATTGGTTATGTTGCGCAAGAGCAGCATTTTTATCCATGGATGTCGCCCAAGGCGCTCGGTAATTTTTTGAAAGGCTTTTATCCAAATTGGGATAAGCAGCGTTACGCACAACTTCTAGAGCGTTTCGAATTGCCTTTAAAGCGCAAGTCTGCTGTGTTTTCTGGTGGTATGAAGGCAAAGCTTGCCTTGTCGGTTGCGCTGGCATCGAAACCACAACTACTGATTTTGGACGAACCAACAGCTGGCATGGATCCAGTCGCGCGGCGCGAGTTTTTGGATTTGGTACGCGAAGAATCCACTCACGCGGGCACGACCACATTTTTCTCTACGCACCTAATTGATGACATCGAATCAATTGCTAGCCGCATTGGCATAGTCGAGAATGGTAAAACGATATACGACGGCAGTTTGCAGGCCTTGTCACGAGGTGTTGTAGCCTACCGTATCGATGCTGAAAACGATTACCCCGATGCGCTTCCTGGCGAGTTTGTTAAGCACGCTGCACAGGTTTTGCAGCATATGCAAGGCCCACAACACCGTACCCTTATACTCAGATTCGCAGATGAGGTACCGGCTGACATGCCATTGAACTTAGGCTGGCGTAGGCACTCTCTTTCACTCGAAGATATTTTTATTGCCGTTGTGGCTGGCCAAACTCAAGGCCGCAACTAATGGCATTAGCCGGTGTTCCTACACTAGTAAGAAAAGAGTTTCGCGAGCACGGCTTGTCGATGCTCTTGCTAGGTGGTGGTTTTGTTATCACGTTGTTGCTGGCTCATGCGCAAAATCAACAAGCCGCGTTTGCAATGAGTCCGCTGCAGGTTTTGTTGCTTTCGGTCACGTTAGTGATCCCGCTTATTGCATTTATCATGGGTAACCGGCTTATCTCAACTGAATACTTGGGGCATACGCGTCAGTTTGTTGAGTCCTTACCCATTAACCCTTTAGTATTTTTAATCATCAAGTACTTGCTAGGTTTGTTATTTGTTGGTGGTTTGGCGCTGGTGGCAATTGCTTATACCTGGTTGCTATCCGATAGCGGCGATGCACTGGATCGCAAATTACTCACTATCGTATTGGTGAAAGTACTGTGCGTGGTGTTCTTTATCTGGAGCGTGGTGTTTTGCTTTAGTTTTTTTGGGTTTCTCAGGTTCGCTCTTTACGTAATGCTCGGGGTAGTGATCGTGACTCTTGTTACCTATCCGGGCTTTGATCAACGAGAGTTTGGGCCTTTTGCGTTACTTGATCAAGGCGTTTTTGCTTTTGAGCGCGATAACATGCCAATTAAAGCAGCGCTACAAACCTTGTTTATGGGTGCGGTTTTTACGCTGGCAGGTTTTTTATTGCCGTTAATGCGTGATGGTTCTTTAATTGAATCACTCGCTAAGCCTATAGATCGTAGCAACATGGTTGTGCTGGCTGTTATTGGCGTGGGTGTGTTAGCAACCCTAGGTTCGCTGTTAGAGAAATGGGATGTACCCGAATACAGCTTCAGTAGCGATCACGTAGTCTCCGAAGTTGATCCGCCGGTATCGATTCTTTATCTTGAGCCGATATATGAGGAGCAGTCTAAGCAGTTACTCGAATCTATGCGAGATCTAATTGTGCCGTTGCAACAGGCGCTCGATTTAAAGGTGATGCCAACCGTACGAGTCGCGCTAGATAAAGGGCTATCAGAAACAAATTTGAATGATATTCGATTTGGCTCCGCGGATGGCGTGTTAGTTAGAGCGAACTACTTAAAGTACGATAGTTTTTCGATGGCTGTGTTGCAAACTAATGCCTTGCATCAACTAATCCAAGCAACGTCGGGTGAGCGTCGTACGTTTGAACCCTATCACTGGTTGCTTGATGGATTTACTCGTTGGTGGGTAGAAGAAAGCTTGGCTATCGAAGAACATAAAGTCGAATTATTTGCACGCGCGGTGAATAGCGTTGTTTATTTAGAGGAGCCGATAGACCTTGTACACAATTGGCAGTGGATTGCAGAGGAGGTAAGTTACCCTTCCGCTGAAGCATTGGCTTACACAGCCTTGGTGTTTTACGAGCAGCAGTTTGGCAGAGAGGCAGTGCTTGAGCTAGCCAATCTTGTTTTAGCGCCGAAGGTATCTGATAATGTGTTTGGCGTAATTAGTGACCGTCGAATTAGCATCCAGAGTTCATTTAGAAACGTTACAGGGCAGAAGATAGAACGCTTTTTTATTGATTGGCAGGAATGGTTGTTAGATCAGCAGTCTGAGCCAGCCGTTGCTAACTTGTTAAGCATGGTGCCCAATGTTAGAGGAGCTGCTAGCAGTGAAACTAGTGCCAATGGAGTGCATGAGTTGATCGGCCGTTATGAAGTAATTGATTCGGTGAATCATGATGCGGTTGCAGGCTTTACTTGTGATATGCAACACGTGTTGATTTCGCCTTTCGATTATGAAATAGCCTGGACTTCTGGCGAGCACGAGACTCAAGCCTGCGACAACTTCGATACTTTGCATTCGGTGTCGTCGTACTACGCCGCTGGTGACAGAGTATTTGTAGCATTTGAAGTGCAAGTTGATGCCTTCCATCAAGCTATTCGTGTGGGTGCTCAACGATTGGTGGTTGAGTGATTGCCTTAATCTTCAAAGAACTGCGGCAATTAAAGCCTATTGCCTTTCTATGGATCGCCTTACTTGCGCTCTCGATTGGTATTGAGCTTTTTACAAGCCGTGTCGATGAGCAGAGTTATGAGCTGTTTTGTGATGCTTTATGTGCGCCAGGTATCGAGTATTCGCAAGCAATATTTTTGATGATTTTGTGTTTGGTTACAGCGTATAGCCTTTACCCAAGAGAGGTGGATGAGCGCACGATTGATTTTTTGCATGCATTGCCAATAAAAAAGTCGACGATTTTTTATGGCAAATTCATAGCGGCATTTGGATTGGTTTGTTTGTTGTTGTTGTTTAGTTACGGCGTGTTGAGTGTGCTTTTGGCGTTTAATCCCGAATCCATGTCGGGTAAGCGATATTTCGCCATTGATGCCAGCTTGTTTTTACGAGATTGTGTGTTCGCGTTTGTTGTTATGGCGCATGGTGTGTTTTTGTCACGGTTTCGTACTGTTGGACTTGTTATCTACGCGCTCTATTTGTTGCTGGTGCGTTGGCTTGAAACTCAATTTGATGGCATTGGTTGGGTTAGTGTTTTCGAGATATTTAAAATCGACTATTCGGGTACGGCTTTTTCATTTAACTTCAACGTAATGGCTGGGCATATTGCTTTAGCAGTGGTGCTATTGGTACTGGCCTGCAGAATGTGGTCAGGTGTGCAGGGAAAATCTGAAGGTGTTAACAAAAACGCAAAGGTGCACAAACTTCTAAAAATTGTAGCAAGCGTATTTGGATTTCTTTTCATGGCAATGATCTTGGTCGGTCAAGTAATGCAAAATGCGCAAGTGGCTGAAGAAAAGGCCTTTGAAACTCTGCTGACCGATCACTACCGCTTTGTGTTTTTAACTGGCGACAAGGGTCAAGCAGAGGAGCTACACGCTTCCGCAGAAGAACACTACCAACAGCTACGTGTTTTGCTTAATGCGTCTACTGAGCCAGTTATTCACGTTGACATGACATCTGAAAACGACCATGCAGCTGGGCTTGCGCAATGGAAAACGATCAAGATGGGGCTCAGTGGCGGCGAGTCGCCTAATCGCTATGCGCGCGTGCTGAGCCACGAAACAGCGCATGTGTTTCAGTCAGTGGAGTCTAATCGAGCATTTCGAGCGTATTTTAATTCAACCCGTTTTTTCATCGAAGGTATGGCCAACTACGTCTCGTTCGAAATAGTGCCGCGGCAGGATACGCGTAGGCAAAATCGAGATATCGCTGCTGTTTCTTGGCAGCGTCAAAACATACAATTTGAAGATATGACTAATAGCGCCGCCTTTTCTAGCCAATTCAATGCTGAGCTGGTGTATGGCCTTGGCGAGATATGGACTGAGGCGTTGGTGGATGTTTGCGGCAAAGGTGCATTAGGTGAGGTGCTGCGATCGGCCGGTCGTGATGGCGCGCCGCTCGGTCTGCCAGCTGGTGTGTTTTGGCGAGATACGTTGCAGCAATTTTCCTGTGAGCTGGAGCTGGTCAACGCGGCTTGGCGTACCAAGCTGAGCGCCCGTTTTGACGATATCGATCAAAGCCAATTTCCGATTCTAGATAATATGTCGGCAACCGAGCACGAAAATGGGGTCACCATCAGTATTTCAGCGCCACTCGAGAGCGAGCTGCCTGCCTACCGCTACGCACTGAGAATTGCCAAGGAGAGTAAATCGGTTGCGTCGGTTGACGCTATTTTCAAGCCCGATAATCTGATCGTTGAGCTGGATTCTCAGGTGTTGAAGTTTGAGGTGCCGTCGGAACTTACTGATAGAGGCCGATTCCGTTATCAAGTCGGTTATCAGATAGAAGATGGTTCGCGCATATATTTCCAATCATGGCGCAGTGGTTCGGTCCTTCAATAACGGCCTGCTTTGCCGATTATTGGGAACTAACGCAGTAGTTTGAGACCGGTAACGAGATTGGGCGATAAACATACACCCAGAGCAGAATATCCAGTATAATTGGCGGTTCACTAACGAGGCGCCACGCGTGTCTTAAGCAAGATTGACTGGAATTCACATGGTAACAATACGCTTGTCCCGAGGCGGCGCCAAAAAACAGCCGTTTTATCACATAGTTGCAACAGATAGTCGTGCTCGTCGTGACGGTCGTTACATCGAACGCTTGGGTTATTACAACCCGGTTGCTCGCGGTGATGCGGTCGCATTGAACCTCGATCTTGAGCGTGTTGATTATTGGGTTAGTGTTGGTGCTCAGATGAGCGATCGCGTTAAAAAGGTCGTAAAAGGCTATCGTAAGGAGCATGCAGCCGCTTGATGACATGCGCCCACCGGACTTTATAGCTCTGGGGCGTGTTAGCGGTCTGTTTGGTGTTAAGGGCTGGGTTAAGGTCTTCTCCGACACCCAGCCGCGAGAAAACATCATTCAATACGGTACTTGGTGGCTTAAAAGCGCCGAGAGCACAACAAAAGATTGGCAGGAACGTGATTGGCAGGAACACAAGATCCTTCAAGCACAGCCTCACGGAAAAACCATAATTGCTTCATTTGATGGGATAACCACTCGTGAAGCAGCAGCGAAACTAGTAGGCCAGCTTGTAGCAATACCTCGGGGCTTGCTGCCAGAAGCGCAAGAAGACGAGTATTACTGGGCTGATTTGGTTGGCTGCACGGTATTGTCGGTATCAGGTGAGGTTATGGGCTTGGTAGATAGGCTTTTTGAAACTGGCGCTAACGACGTACTGGTAGTTAAAAGTAGTGCTAACAACAGTGAGGTGTTGATTCCCTGGGTCGTACCAGATGTCATTACCAGCATTGATACAACCGCCAAGCAGATAGTGGTGGATTGGGATCCTGATTACTAGGTGGGGTGACTAACGTGCGTTTCGCCGTTATTACAGTACTGCCGGATCTCATAACGGCCACGCTACAACAAGGTGTTATTGGCAGGGCGGTCACCAATGGAAAGATCGAAGTAAGTCTGCACAATCCTCGGGATCACACCCAGGATGTGCACAGAACGGTTGATGATCGACCGTTTGGTGGAGGGCCTGGCATGGTGCTAAAGCCCGAACCCGTTGGGCTAGCAATAGATGAGGCCCGGAAGAGTTTGTCAGATGCGCCAGTGGTGTACTTATCACCGCAGGGGCGTCAGTTTGATCAACCAGTGGCGCGCCAATGGAGCGAACATGGGTCGCTGATTTTACTTTGCGGTCGGTACGAAGGCATCGACGAACGCATAATAGATCAGCATGTTGATGAAGAGGTCTCAATAGGAGATTTCGTTATCAGCGGTGGAGAACTAGCCGCAGCCGTCGTGATTGATGCGGTGTCGCGGTTAACATCGGGGGTGCTGGGGCATCCGTTGTCAGCAATGGAGGATTCGTTTGAATCCAAGTTGCTTGACCATCCGCATTACACGCGGCCGGAAACCTATAACGGGCAGGGAGTACCCGATGTTTTACGCAGCGGCGACCATGCAAAAATTGCGCAGTGGCGGCGGCGGCAAAGCATCAAAAGAACACAGGACCGTCGTCCAGATTTGCTGCTTGAGGCTAATCTAGACAACGCAGATAAACAGTATTTACAACAGTTTGACGGGCCCGGCCCAACAAGCACTAAGGCTAAAGATAATGAGCAAGATCATTGATGCAATCAACGCTGAGCAAATGAGCAAAGAGATTCCTGTGTTCTCGGCAGGCGATACCGTTACTGTTCAGGTAAAGATAAAAGAAGGCGAGCGGGAGCGTTTGCAAGCATTCGAAGGCGTTGTTATTGCCAAGCGAAACCGTGGACTTAACTCCGCATTTACCGTGCGTAAAATCTCGCACGGCGAAGGTGTCGAGCGGGTTTTCCAGACCTATAGCCCTTTAGTTGACTCTATTGAAGTTAAGCGTCGCGGCGACGTTCGTCGTGCGAAGCTCTACTACTTGAGAGGCCTGACTGGTCGCGCTGCACGCATCAAAGAAAAATTGTCGTAAGATTCGAGTCGTAGCCTGTTGGCTGACGATTTATCACTGGCCTCTCAATCGTGAGATGGCCAGTTGGCGCATCGCCACTTGAAGTCCAATTATCTGTTCTTATTGTTGTACAACGCGTTTGTGCACGAATTATTGCGAACCTCCAGCGCAAGATCTTACAGACGACGAAATTGCAAACCATTGCTTTTTAACTAATTTTGTAGCTCATAAGAACCACAGGTTTACCCACATGACTGATACCAAAACCGAATCCATGCCGTTTCAGGCGGAAGTTAGCCAACTTCTGCAACTGATGATCCACTCGCTTTACAGCAACCAAGAAATATTTTTGCGGGAGCTCATTTCTAACGCATCTGATGCTTGTGACAAGCTGCGTTTTGAAGCAATTGCTGATAGTAGTCTTTTGGAAGATAGTAGCGATTTGGCAATCACGGTGTCGTTTGATAGCGAGGCTAATATCGTCACAGTCAGTGATAATGGTATCGGCATGGATCGTGATGATGTCATTAACAATATTGGCACGATCGCAAAATCTGGCACAAAAGCATTTCTCGAATCGCTTACCGGTGATCAAAAATCCGACGCTCAGCTTATCGGTCAGTTCGGAGTAGGTTTTTACTCCGCTTTCGTTGTCGCTGACAAGGTCCAGCTGAACACTCGTAAAGCAGGCGCAAAAGCGGATCAAGGTATTAGCTGGGAGTCAGATGCTTCCGGTGGCTATACCTTGAGCGAAATTGATAAACCGGAGCGTGGCACGACAGTCGTGTTGCACCTAAAAGACGACGCGAAAGAATTCGCAGATAATTTTCGCTTACGTCATGTCATTAAAAAGTACTCTGACCATATAACCTTTCCTATTATGATGCTTGAGCAGGTGGCGCCGCTAACTGATGAGCAAGTAGAGGCAGGGGAAGTACAAACTGCTGCACAATTAGAGCAAATTAATGCAGCCTCTGCGCTTTGGACTAAGCCCAAGTCAGAAATATCTGACGAAGACTATCAAGACTTTTATAAGCAAGTTTGCCAAGATTATGAAGCACCGCTAACCTGGGCTCACAATCGGGTAGAAGGAAATCTGGAATACACCTCATTGTTGTATATTCCCGCTAAAGCGCCTTTCGATTTATACGATGCTTCAATGCAGCGTAACGGTATAAAGCTTTTTGTGCAGCGCGTATTCATCATGGACGAAGCTGAAAAACTCATGCCGCGCTATTTGCGGTTTGTGAAAGGTTTAGTTGATAGCAACGACTTACCGCTTAACGTTTCGCGTGAAATATTGCAAAACAACAAAGTGATTGAATCAATTCGCAAGGCTTCTACCAAAAAAGTGTTATCACTTCTGGAAAACCTTGCTGATAAAGAGCCTGAAAAATACAAAACGTTCTGGGCTGAATTTGGTAGTTGTTTAAAAGAAGCGCCGGGTGAAGATCAGGCCAATAAAGAGCAAGTGGCGAAGTTGTACCGATTTAACTCAACATCCAATAGTGATGCGAGCGAGCACACCAGCTTAGATGACTACATCAGCCGAATGCAGCCTGGTCAAGATAAAATTTATTACATTACCGCCGATAGTTTGTCGGCTGCCAGTAATAGCCCGCATCTAGAAATTTTTAGACAAAAAGGTATTGAAGTCGTGTTGATGCATGATCGAGTGGATGAGTGGATGATGACTTATTTAAACGATTATGAGCAAAAACCATTTGTCTCGGTTGCCAAGGGCGATCTAGATCTGGCAGGTATCGGCAAAGATGCGAGCGAGACAGAATCTGAGAAAGCTGAGAGTGAGAAAAGGCTTGCTGAGGCTGAGCCATTGATCAAGCGTATAAATGCCGTACTGGAGGCTGACACCAGCGAAGTCCGGGCATCTACAAGGTTAACTAGCTCACCAGCCTGTGTGGTGTTGGCTGAGCACGAGATGGCGTTACATATGCAACAATTGCTCAAACAAGCTGGGCATGAAGTGCCTGACAGCAAGCCAATACTTGAGGTTAACCCTGAGCACCCCATTTTGGCCATGTTAGATCAAGAACAAGATGAGGAGCGCTTTGCTGATTGGTCTCGTCTATTACTCGATCAAGCGCTACTGGCAGAAGGTGGTCAACTTGAGGATGGAGCCGGATTTGTTAAGCGGATGAATGAGCTCTTTTTGGCCATGGATCAGTCCAGTCCAAAATAGGCAAGAACGAATCGGTGAGTAATAAATAGGCGGATCGGCTTGGCGCGCCGCGACTGAACGGCTAGACTATAGCGATTGGAAATAATTATTAGATGAATGTGATGAGAATCAAACTGTTATTGGCTGGCATTTTACTGGCGACGGTACAGTCTACTTCGATGGCTGCAGGCAACGCTGAGCAGGGAGAAAAGTTGGCTGAGACTTGTTTGGGTTGCCATGGTGTTAAGCATTACGTCAACACATACCCGACCTACCATGTGCCACGTATTGCCGGCCAGCACGAAACATACATTGTCGCCGCGCTTAAGGCGTATCGCTCCAAACAACGCGCACACCCGACCATGCAGGCCAATGCCAGCGATCTGACTGATCAAAATATGGAAGATGTAGCGGCGTATTTTGCAAGCTTGGGTGGGGAAGTCGGGAGTTCTGCAAAAATTGCCGACGAGCCACTAGCCACTACGTGCATGACATGCCACGGTACAGGCGGGCTCTCAACAATTCCGACCAATCCGACATTGGCTGGCCAATATGAAAGCTATCTTGAGCAGTCGCTTAAGGCTTACCGTTCAGGTGATCGGCAAAATCCGATTATGGGTGGTTTTGCATCAGCATTGAGCGATGAGGATATCAGTAAATTAGCGGAGTATTTTTCAGCACATAATGGCCCATTGCGCACTGCAGACTAGTCGTGCTTGTTCTTGATAGCTTGTTGAGCTATTGTCGCGATTTGATCTTCGATATCACGCGGCATTTGGATATGAAAACCCTGTGATTCAATGTTGCTAATCACGGTGGCTGGGTCTTCTTGGCCTAGCTTACGATCGCTGGTTAGCATAAAGCTCAGGGCGAGTTCGGGTTCACCCATTTGCTGCGTAACGGCATCGGGTAATTCGCATTTGTCGATCGTTTTTGGCAAATACAAGTACAAGCCGTCTTTTTTGGAACTGCGGTAAACGTAGGTGTGCATGATGGATTGCAAACTTGATGGGCTTAATATCGAAGTGGTAAGGATAACCACATAGTGAAGCAAAATCAGTCCGACATTGAAAAAATGCGGCTAGATAAATGGCTTTGGACGGCTCGATTTTTTAAAACGCGATCTCTGGCGACAGATGCGATCGCTAAAAATCAAATTAAAGTCGGCGGTCAGAGAGTGAAACCGTCGCGTAATATAGCCATCGGCGATACAGTATTGGTTGAAAAACCACCGTATCAGCAAGAGATAACGGTGATTGGTTTGTCAGAACAGCGGCGCCCAGCTAAGGAAGCGCAGCTGTTATATGAAGAGCTACAGTCAAGCATTGAACAGCGCGAAACTCTAGCTAACCAATTACGTATTGAACGACAAATGAATCCTCGCTTTGTCAGCGATGGAAAGCCGAGCAAAAAACAACGTCGGCAAATAATACGTTTTCAAAATGTACAGGATGCACCTGATCCTGATAGTGAACCTAATAATGAATAAACTACAACTGTCGAGCCTATCTTGAGCATTCCATCTAAAGCGACGGTGAAAAAAACCGCGACCAAGAAGGCTGTTGGAAAAAAAACGGCTGGTAAAAAAGTAGCTAGTAAAAAAACAGCTTCCAAAAAAACTGCTACCAAGAAAGTGGCCAAAAAAGCTGCGAAAAAGGTAGCTAAAAAGGTAGCTAAAAAGGCGACCAGCAAGGTTGCTGCGAAGAAAGCAGCGAAACCATCGGTAAGCAAAGATGCAGATAATGCAGCCACACCAAAAGCGTCAAAGCCTGTAATTGCAAAGAAGGTAGCGAAAGCAAAGGTTGTAGCTAAGGCTGAGAAGGAGAAGGCTGAACCGCCAAAAGCCAAAAAGGAGAAGGCAGTGAAGCCAGTGGTTGCAAAGGAAGGGGCTGCAAAAAAAGTGGGTAAAGCGCCTGCAGATGCAAAAGCGATAATTGTGCCGCAGTCGGAACATACTGTTTCACGTGAGTCGATTGGCAGAAATGCATTGAAGGTGTTAAACCGTCTTCATGAAGAGGGTTATGCCTCCTACCTAGTCGGCGGCGGCGTACGTGATGCCCTTGTGGGTCTTCAGCCGAAAGATTTTGATGTAGCCACCAATGCCAGCCCCGAACAAGTGAAAGAGTGTTTTAAAAACTCTCGTATTATTGGCAGGCGCTTTAGGTTGGTGCATGTGTTATTTGGCCGAGAGGTAATCGAAGTTGCTACCTTTCGAGCGGCTCACGATAAAGGTGACGGTGGAGAAACTGAAGAGGAGTCTGGCAGAATTGTTCGAGACAACGTATTTGGCACTATAGACGAGGATGCTCTACGCCGTGATTTTTCGGTAAACGCCTTGTACTACAACATCGCCGATGATTCAGTGGTGGATTACTGCGATGGCCTTAAAGACATCGACAATAAGTTATTTAGATTGATTGGCGATCCGCAAGTGCGTTGCGAAGAAGATCCAGTGCGCGTTTTACGCGCCGTGCGGCTGGCATCAAAACTTGAATTCGATATTCATAAAGACACCTTGGCGGCGATGGAAAAAACTGCGCATCTGCTAGCGCAAACACCGCCAGCCAGATTATTTGAAGAGGTGTTAAAGCTATTTCAGGGCGGTTATGCACAGCGCAGCTTTAATGCCATTAGAGAGCATGATTTGCTGCAATACTTATTTCCAATGTTGTCAGAACGTCTAGAAGATGAAGACGAGCTGATTGTACAAATGCTTGATGCCGCCTTACGCAATACAGATAAACGCGTAGCGCAAAATAAACCAATCACGCCTGCATACTTGTTAGCGTTTATGCTTTGGCCTGAAATTGAAGAACAAGCTACCGCCTTAGTTGCCTCTGGCAATCCTGCTAATGAAGCCTTGCATACGGCAACGGATCGTGTCATGGCTGAGCAGCTCCAAGTGATCTCAATACCGCGTCGATTCTCGGGACCTATGCGTGAGATTTGGTTGCTTCAACCACGATTGGAGCATGCACAAGGCAATCGCGCTTTAAAGCTGATGGAAGATCGCCGTTTTAGAGCAGCATATGATTTCCTTTGTTTGCGCGCAGGAGTCGATGAACGTTTAGAGGCGCTGGCTGATTGGTGGACCAGGATCCAAGAAGTTGGCGGTGATAAACAACAAAGCGAATTAAAAAATAAGCCTCGGGTGGATAGCATCTGGGGTGCTGGCAGTGATAGCTCGTCGGAATCCAATCGTGGCAATCAAAACCATGGCAGGCGGCATCATGGTAAAAAGGCCCACGGTAAACGATCGCATGGTAGGAAGCCTCAGGGCGGTCGATCTCATGACGGTAACGCACACGCTCAGGGTAACTCTGGCAACTCTCAGGGTAATGCTCAATCTCAGGGTAATTCGCAGGGTGCCCGGGGTAATGGCGATGGGCACGCCGGTGGTCAAGGTAGTTCCCACGGGAAGAAGCCTCAAGGCAAGAAGCGCTGGGCAAGACGTAGACGATCAGGCCCAAAGAACTCCCAAGGTGGCAATGGCAATAGCAGTGGCGGAGGAAATAACAGCGGAAGCCATGGGGGTAATAGCGATGGCAACAGTAACAGCAATGGTAATAGAAATCCGCAAGCCAGTAGTTGATTGTGTCGCAAGTTGATACGCCTGTAACTCAGGTATTTATTGGCTTGGGTAGCAACATGAAAGAGCCGTTAATTCAACTGAAAAGCGCTGCCACTGCGTTACGCGACACACACGGCCTTAGCAATATTGTGTTTTCATCTGTGTATCAAACTGAACCGATGGGCCCTGCGGATCAACCGGATTATTTCAATGCGGTTGCTCAGTGCGAGACGACGCTGTCTGCCGACCACCTGCTGGATCAAACACAGTTGATCGAAAACCGGGCAGGCCGGATTAGAGACAGGCGATGGGGGCCGCGGTCACTAGATCTGGATTTATTGCTATACGGGCAACAAATTATCAACACATTTCGGCTTACGGTGCCTCATGCGGGTATCGCTGAGCGATCGTTCGTGTTGTATCCGCTTGCAGATCTAGCGCCGTCGTTGGATATCCCGGGGAAGGGTAAGTTAAGTGATCTTCTTGATCGCTGCCCACAACGGGGTATCTCGCGACTACAATCATCATTATGAAAAAGCAATTTATTGCAGTTGAAGGGCCGATCGGTGTCGGTAAATCC
>CALGND010000021.1 GCA_937958675.1 uncultured Granulosicoccaceae bacterium | reverse complement strand
GCGCACTCTATCTACGTAACCAAATAGGTATACGGCACCTACCAACAAACCGATGATTGGAATTAACCATAAGTAGGGTCGGCGTCTTTTTGGAGGTGTTACCGCTACCGGTCGCTGCAGTGAATCCTCCCAAGCATCGTCATTAGCATTTCCTGAAGACACGTTTGAGTCGCCAGAATTCAAAAAATCAAATTCCGATTCATGAGACGAATTTGCAGCCTCGGTGGCTGCGGCTAAGTCAGCTCGGGCGCTTTCTTCAACGGGTACAGGCTTTCGAATAATCGGCATGGCAGATTCGCCACGCTCTTTCACTACAGGAGCGATCTTCTTTGGTGGCGATTCATCATCCCGAAGGAAATCGAACATGGATGATGGATCGTTGTTGTCGGGATCAGTTTTTGACATGTCGGGAACACTATTGACCATACTAGCGGAAAACGGGATCTTTCCGAACCAAAATAACCCACTTTCTTGATCGATGGAGCTAACTGTGTCACATTATATTGCAGGCTTAAACCATTGTAATCTATAACAATTCACAGTGTGGCCAATCAGTGATAGATTGACAAGGGTTCACAGTGCGTATCATGGGCCTACTTTCAGATCTAACACCCACGTTTCCGCAGGGACACTCGGTGTACTTCTAGCCGGCAATATGATCTCCAATTGAACAGCTGAATCGGGCCCGGATGCCATGTAAGCCCCCTCACGAAGCACCGTCCAAGCGAGCTCACTGCTGCCTAGCTCCAATGGTGCGTGCGTAACTCGCGGATCAATTAGACGGGTGGCGGCCACCAGCTTACCGTCACTATCTCGCCACCTCAATGATACCTCACTGTTTGTTACCAGTAGCTCTGTAGCCCGCAGTGTATCTACCGCTGGTGTGTCAAGGGATGCGCTTCTATGCACACGATGAACGTAGTGGCCCGTTTCATCAAACCGTACGAGAACTCTAGTTCCAGCACTCGCGATGGAGCAAATCAGCGTTAATATCAAGACGGAGAGAGCCGCTACCAACCCTGATTTGCCTATATTTGATTGGCCGCTTGCCGAATCTACAATCATTGTTTATCTATTTCCCAATTCCAATTGAACTGACCCGCATGTGGTGCTGGCTTTTTGATTTGGCCGGTGATGTCTTCTACCAACACCGCCAATGTATGCTGACCAATCGACAATGGTTGTGTAAATACTCTGTTGTTAGTTTGGCTTGCTACTAACTCACCATCGAGTGTCCAGCTTATGCGTTGTGCGGATGCATCTAGCATCGGTACAACACTAAATTCTTGCTCCTGCCCAGACGGTATCGTCACTATTGACGCAACCGGCGTAAAGTCGATAACAGGTTTCGCTGCTTCGTACACTCGCAAAGCCCATTGCTCACTATTGACTGGGCCGAATGGTTTATTAAATGAACGCATACGGCTATCAGGCGTGGCTCGGTAGAAATCATTAGCTTGATAAAACGCACCTTCATATATGCCAACCTCAGTATTGTCCGCCAAAGCCAACCAGTGCGCCCATGGCACAGCTGCGGGGTCATCCAAGGTACTGATATTTGCATAGAGCCCTTCCGAATAATTACTCGGGTTAAGCTTAGGAATAGTCTCATCAACGTATTCATCTGCTAAGCCTGCAAAGCTATGACCAAGCTCATGTAACGACACCTCAGGAAAGGCAGAGGAAGCAACCGAAAATTGTCCACCACTACCACCGTAACGTGTGTCATTGACAATTAATATGATCTGATGAAAATCAGGATACTCGGAAAAAGCAGTTTCTATAACCGTTAGCGAATCTGCACAAATGAGCCGCTGTATCGATGCACAAAAGTACCCGGCGCCAAAAACCGTGTCACGAAAATCAAACGCAAAATCATCATCAATACCAGAGTCAACTGATATTGATTCGACCATATGAACATTCCAGGCGCCAAAATGCGGGGCAATGCCGTCGTCGTTTTCAAATTTTTCTAAAAATTCTTCTACATGTTGGCGGAACTGACCTTGTTGATCAGCACGGTAGCCATCGCCTAACACGACTAAATGAACCCCTGCACCTTGCTTTCTACCACGCAGCGTTACGCCTTTGGTCGATGCGGTTAATGGCAGAATCGTTAGCGGGATAATTTCACGTGCCTCGCGACCGCGTGCATCCGTGGCAATGACCACCAAATTGATCAAACTGACATCGCTAACATCAGCCGCCGTGATCTGCAAGGAACCACCTTGGGTGACCACGGATAAGAAGTCGTTTGGCTCGACAGCTACAGTCACAAACTCCCCGTCTGGATCATCAGGAAACACATTGATCGTGGCTGAGGACCGCGCTTTGATCTCGGCGGGAAATTGATCAGGGTTGATAGTGGGCGCATCATTAATATCGAGCACCTCGATGCTAATGTCTCGGATTTCAGAAAATTCTCCAGCAGGGTCCGTCACTTTAAATGAGATGTTTTCAAATAGGCCCACTTGCTGTTGAGAAGCAATACCTGTGAGCGCACCGGTACTCGCATTCAAACTGAGCCAAGCGGGCAAATTTTCAGCCGAATAAACCAGTTGATCGTTATCTGGGTCGTCCGCATTTAAATTGCCTTGATATAAAACCCCCTGCTCAACAACTCGCTGGACATCGTCAAACAAGAGTGGTTCATCATTTACATTGTTCACTAATATGTTTAGAACAGTCTCGCTATCACTGTTTCCACGACCATCGGAATAGGCAACCCGATCGTAGCCAAAAAAGTCTTTGTCTGGCGAATAGGTAAATTGTTTGTTTCCGGGCTGTAGCGTTAAAAGCCCATATTCAGGGTTGCTGACAATGACAAACTGAGCATTACTATCGGCGGGCTCAAACGGAATGTCTATCGGCGATTCTTCTGATGTAGTGTAGGTAAGATCGGCTAGCGGATCAGGACTGCCAGAGCCGGCGAGATTAGAACCGCTATTATCGCGGCTGCTACAGGCTGCGAGGCCGCTTGTGAGAAGAATCACAGCACATACAGTGGAGACCAAATTGCCAGGGAGTAAGGCTATACGTGATGACTGGCAAGATATCTGTCGTTTTATCCCGCGCGCCGTTGTATCTGCGTCGCCTTGCGTATCGCAGTGCCGAACCAAAATGTTATAGGATGGGTCAACCATATAGATCAGGTTAAAAATGCAGTGCAGTAGCTGCACCTACACTTTTAAGCGTACATCCTAAACTCGAGTTTGTATACCAACGCAAGTATACAATTGCGAGAATTTACATTGGTAAAAATACCAACCTATAAGTCTTGGCGACTCATTGCAGTTTCGATGTAAATTTTGCGTAGTTGTTTAGCAACTGGGCCAGGGCTTCCGGAGCCGATATCTGTGCCGTCGATGTTGACCACTGGCATAACAAAAGTTGATGCACTAGTAATAAACGCCTCCTCTGCTTGCAAAGCCTCTTCAATCGTAAAGGCTTCCTCTAGGACAGAGTATCCAGCCTCATTGGCAAAACGTAACACAGCGTCACGCGTTATTCCACTGAGAATCTCATGCCCGAGCTGACGAGTTTTGATCTGCTTTTCTGATGTCACGATATAGGCGTTATTAGATGTGCCTTCGGTAACGAACCCATCTTCGACCATCCACGCATCATTGACACCCGCCTCCACAGCCGCCTGTTTGCCCATGCACGGAGCAAGCAAGCCCACAGTTTTAATATCACGGCGGGCCCAGCGTTGATCAGGAATCGAAATAATTTTTATACCGGTCTGCGCAGCTGGGTTATCCAATAGTGACTTTGATTGCGTGAACATCACCAAAGAGCTAGGGGTGTTCGTTGGATAGTAGAACTCACGATCAGCAACACCGCGCGAAACCTGCAAGTAAAGCAAACCTTCCTGCACAGTGTTGAGCTCTATCAATTTATGCTGCGCCTCGAGAATTGACTCATCGCTGCACGGCGCTACCATGGCTAGCTCAGATAGGGAGCGCGCTAGACGTCGTAAATGTGCCTTATTATCGATCAGCTTACCGGCCAAGACGGTGGACACTTCATAAACAGCGTCGGCAAATAGGAAACCTCGATCGAGAACCGATATTTTGGCGTCTTCTTCAGCAACGAAATCACCATTCACATAAAAAATACGGCTCATATTTGCATCCCTTGGGGTGTTCTTTTTAGTATCACTTATTCGCTCTCTGCCCGAAGCCGGCTATTGATTGCCGAGTAAAAGCGTGCGCATTTCACTTAGCGATTCTACTTCAAAACTGGCTCGTGGCAGAGCGCCAGGCCAGACTATTTTCTGACTATTGAACCACAACGTCTGCACGCCAAGCGCTTGTGCTCCAGCAATATCGGTTTCAGGGTTGTCACCAATATGAAGCAAGGCTGACGGTGGTAAATCAAACTGCGCCAGGCATTGCTCAAACATGTGCGCATGCGGCTTAGCCGGATTGTCTAGATCAGCCATATGTACGCTTTGAAAAAAATGATCAATACCAATCAGAGAAAGATCTGCATTACCGTTAGTAATAGCCGCCACCGAATATTTCTGGTTCAGCCCCTCTAATAGCTCGAGGCATCCTTCATACAATTGCACCTGACTGCGTGCTACGTAAAACGCTTTAAAAGCGGCATCCGCTACCTCGCTACCGTAATCAAACTCAGCCAGCGTTTGTTCTAACATCATTTTGCGTAAGCGCGTGACATCACCGACTAGTTCAGGCTGTTGCGCTAACACTTGCGCACGACGAGCCAACAAAGCTTCAGCATCAAAAGACTCAGTAACACGAGGTGCATGTTTTACTAACCATTCGTAACAGCTACGCTCCGCTCCCCTGATAGCAGAGGCGCAATCCCATAAGGTGTCATCTAGGTCGAACGATATCGCCCGTATTTGGTCTAGGTTTTTAATCATGAGAGGTTCATTTGCTTAGCTGGCTAGCTTATTCGTTCATGATCAGTAATACATGCATCCGCCTTGGGCCATGTGCGCCTATTTCGATAGTTTGCTCGATGTCGCCGGTGCGGGATGGCCCAGTTACGAAATTAACGCCTCTGGGTAATTCGGGCAATTGTCGCAGCAATGGCCAAATATCATCAGAATGGCCCACAACTTTGGAGGACTTTAAAACCACAATATGAGTATCGGGTAAAAAACCTAAGGTTACGGGTGATTCACTGGAACTTGCCAGCACCACACTGCCGGTTTCAGCTACTGCACCAAAACAATCGGTGACGCTGGCCACCTCTTTGCTCGTTGCCGCACCGAAATGAGTACCTGGGGACCAGGCTAGTTCGCTTAACGCTGGCGACACACTGAGATCCCCCGACAAACCTTCTGATTCTAAATACCAGTTAACCTGATCAACTATTTCGCCAGAGGTTTGCAGTTGCGATACGCTCATTTGCACCCCTTCCATTTGAGCCACCAGTTGTTCCAACTTATCACCTGAGAGCGCCGGGCGAAGCTGCGCTGCCGGCTCATCTAGGCGTAGTTGAATTTCATCATAGGAGAAACGACGCTGCAATGTCTCACTACTGGCTGTACTGCTCGGGGCATCTGCCTCTAAGGCTTTACGTATTCGGCCGAGGATCGCCTCTTTGGCATCGCTCATGACTTTTGCTTCCGATAGAGCTGCATAAAGGTGGCACTACTTTGAGGTGCAGGTAAATCACGAGAGCTTGTCCAGCCACCTGCGAGTGGCAAGTTGGCGAAGTGCCCTCTCTTTCGCCCGATCAAAGCCAAGCCTCCAATCACCATACGAGTGGCAAATCGGTATAGTGCGGGACGACGCGCGAAGTATGACCAAATACCCAAACCCCAACGGGCTTGGCGTGTTTGTAGTTGCTGTTCAAACGTGGTTTGTCGATGTTTACGTAATAGATTGGGCAATGGGATGCCCATCGGACAAACTTCGGCACAACGTCCATTTAATGTGCAGGCATGCGGTAGATCAACCGTTTTTTCAATACCTACCATCACTGGCGTAATCACCGAACCCATTGGACCAGGATAAACCCAACCATAAGCATGCCCACCGACTGCACCATAAACCGGGCAATGATTCATACAAGCACCACAGCGAATGCAACGCAACATTTCGCGCAACTCACCCACCATCATCTCGGTACGTTTACTATCCACCAGCACAACGTGAAACTGATCCGGCCCATCAATATCATCGCTTCGTTTAGGGCCACTCATAAAACTGGTGTAATTAGAAAAGTGTTGGCCGGTGGCACTCCGAGCTAACAAGCGCAGCATGCTACTGGCGTCTTCAAGTGTAGGTATCACTTTTTCAATACCCACAATAACAATTTGCACCCTAGGCAAAATAGAAGTGAGGTCACCGTTACCCTCGTTGGTTACCAATACGTGTTGCCCAGTTTCAGCAATCAAAAAATTAGCGCCAGTTACGCCGACATCCGCTGCAATAAATTTGTCTCGTAGCACTTGCCTGGCTTCGGCTACTAGTTCGGTGCGGTCGATTAGTTTGTCTGTTAACCCGTACTTTTGATGATGCTCATGAAATAGATCCGATACCTGCTCTTTGGTTTTATGTACCGCTGGAGCAATGATATGGCTAGGTGGTTCTTTGGCTAGTTGAATAATATATTCACCTAAATCCGTTTCAATAGCTTCAATACCATGAGCAGCCAGTGCACCGTTTAGGTCGGCCTCTTCACTAACCATCGACTTACCTTTAGTCACTGTTTTAGCATTCGCTTGCTTACAGATATCAACGATGATCTGCGAGGCACCCGCGGCATCATCCGCCCAATGCACCTCACCGCCATTACGTTGGACAGAAGCCTCGTAGGCCAATAGGTAGTGGTCTAAATTTCGTAGTACATGATCTTTAGTACTCTTTGCATCCTGTTTTATTTGATCCCATTCAGGAATTAACGCGATTGCGTCTTTACGTTTGCCGATAAAACCCGTTTTTACTTTACCAAGTGCGACCTGCAGTTGTTCGTCCTGCAAAGCGTTACGAGAGCTTGCTTTAAATTTGGGTGATTTAACTTCCATGGTCAGACCTTACCGATTGCAGGAGTTGTTAGATCATCAGCTAGAACTTCGGCGATGTGTCTAACCTCAATCGCGGAATCCGCTCGGCTTAATCGGCCTGCAATATTCATTAGACAACCCATATCGCCGCCGAGTAAAACTTGCGCACCAGTTTGTGTTGCAAGGGCTGCTTTGTCAGTTACCATGCGACTGGATATATCGGGATACTTGACGCAAAAAGTTCCACCGAATCCGCAGCACACATCGGTGTCCTCCATTTCACTCAAGGTGCAATCGGTTGACTCCTCTAGCAATTTGCGCGGCTGTTCTTTAATACCAAGCTCCCTAAGCCCAGCGCAGCTATCGTGATAGGTCACGGTTTGGTTAAATTGGGATTTCTCGACAGGCAATTGAATCACATCAACAAGAAACGAGGTGAGCTCATACACCTTAGCTGCTAACGCTAAGGCCCTATCGTGCCAATCACTACCGTGTTCAAAAAGATGTGGGTAATGTTCTTTTAACATACCCGCACAGGACCCAGATGGCGCGACTACAAAATCAAAACTCTCGAAGGATTCAATCGTGGCTTTAGCAATTGCTTGGCTCGATTTTTTATCTCCGCTATTGAAAGCCGGTTGGCCACAACAGGTTTGTGATGACGGCACTGTGACATCACAGCCGGCGGATTCCAACAATTTTATTGAGGAGAAAGCAACGCTGGGGCGATAGAGATCTACGAGGCAGGTTACAAACAAACCAATATTGTATTGCACGGCCATAAGTTGCCTTAAAAAGGACAAGTTTTGCACCGACTCTACAGTTTGTCAATCAAACGCTTCTACCGAATCATACCTTTATTCCAGTAGCGAAGTAGAAACGATTGCGTCCAAATTGATCGGACCATATAAATGCGGGAACTGCTCCTCTCCCCCCACAGTATTCTCGTAGCGACATTCTGGCTCGAGCAACGCGGGGTCCAGGCATAGTACGACTTGATCGGTAACGCCCTGATAGTATCGATCAATGACGCCTTCCAACTGAGTATCCAAGCAACAATGAATAAAGCCCTCGGTGCTCAGTGAATCACAAACGTAGCGCCCCGATTGCTGGGCTTCAATCAGCTCTGATCGTTGAGCGATATGAAATATTCTATTTTGGTCGGTTTTTGACACTTTTACAGACAGTTGTATTGAGGGCAAGCCCAAAGATTACCACGCGGACCATTTGAACGGATATATACTCCCTATCATTCGACCATAGAAGGCTTTCCACGCTTTGTACGCCAAAAATTACGAGTCTCGGGAGCAAACTCCCAACGTACCTCAGCAACCTAAAAAAACACGCAGCCTAGCTGACACGCTAAAAATCTATGGCGGTGCTTTTTTGATAGCGGCTGCCGCGTTCTTTTTTACTTATCAGTTTGTGCAACCCGCTCCCCCAGACACCTTAACGATGGCAACCGGTCGTACCGACGGCGCTTACTACACCCTGGCTCAAGAATTTAAAAAAGAGCTAGCGAAAGAAAAAATCGAACTCACCATTTTAGAGACCAATGGGTCAATAGATAATATCGAACGGCTTAACTCTAACCAAGCGCAAGTTGCCTTTATACAAAGCGGTGTCGTAGATAGTGCGAACCATCCAGAACTACAAGGTTTGGGCAGTTTGTACTTTGAACCCGTATGGGTGTTTGTGCGCAAGGGTAATGGTGTAGAGCGATTAAACCAATTAGGAGGCGCTAAAATCGCTGTCGGCGAATCAGGGAGTGGTACACGCTCTGTCGCCGACGCCATACTGGCCGACAACCAACTGAATGCTACAAACATATCAATCTTTGAGCTTAGCGGTATGGATGCAGTCAATGCATTCAAACAAGACCAACTGGATGTTATTTTTAGTGTTGGCTCTTACAACGCGACCAGTATTCAAGCAATGCTGAACGAAGCTGATGCTGAGCTACTGAATTTTCGACGTGCCCCAGCCTACGCTAAGCGACTACCCTACTTATCTAGCATGATCTTGCCAGAGGGTGTAGTGGATCTTCACAGCAACATACCACCGCAGGATGTTGCTCTAATTTCAGCCGCGGCCACCTTAGTTGCACACAACGATTTACACCCAGCATTAAACGATCTGCTATTACAAATAAGTGCTCGTTTGTTTTCACAATCCACATTGTTCTCCGAAGCCGGACAATTTCCAAGCGCTGCTTTTGTTGACTTCCCCATTAGCCCAGAAGCACAGCGCTTCTATAAATCAGGCGCGCCGTTTTTGCAACGCTATCTACCATTCTGGGCAGCTACGTTGCTTGATAGACTTAAGGTCATGCTGGTGCCGCTGCTAGCATTGCTGATACCGCTTTTTAAAATACTCCCACCGACCTATCGCTGGACGGTACGCAAAAAGATATACAAATGGTACGACGAAATTCAAATTATCGATCAAAGTGCAAATGAGCTCGTCACCGAAGACAACCTTGAGCTATGCCTAGCCAATTTGGATAAAATCGAAGATGAGGTGAGAACAGTAGAAGTACCGCTAGGCTACGCCTATGAGCTATACGTATTGCGTCAACACATTGATTTACTAGCAAGACAAATCAGCGCTCACGAACAAGTACTAGAAAAAAAGCGCCTGGAACAAGAACGACTTATCAAGCAGGCCTAAACAGGAAACCTACACGCCAATGAGAGCGAATGCGGCGGCACCCTAGAACCCGTAGTTAAACGATACAAATGAATCCGAACTTGTCACTGCATCGCCTTCGCCAATCTCGTTACGCTGTGTACGATAGCTATACTTGATCACACCACCTGGTATTCGTACCGCAATGCTAGCCTCTGCAACACTTCTACTGACCTGATCACCAACGGTGGAGTTGCCTTCTAGCTCAAGTGATAACAAATCTAATAAAATTTGTTGGAAGCCCGCTCTGGCGACCCCTACTGTGTCATCGTCATCTTCAAGGTTAAGGGCAGAATCGAATTCAGTCGTGCGGTAACCCACGCCCAGCTCCGCATACAGTGATCGGTTTTCAGTTCTAAGAAAATCAACACCAACCCCAGTCAAACCAAATAGCTCGCGATCTATTAACCGAGGCTTATCTTGCCTAGCACGTGCTTCACCAAACAGATAGAGCGCCTCACCAAACCAATACCGAGGCTTATAACCCACCTCAAAGTTACTACCCAGATCGTCCCGTATCCAATCAGCGTATACGTAGTGCGACAAAGGCTTCTCGTTGTTACTTAACTTTAAGCGCAAACGAGTGGCATTACCGCCATCACCGCTGAGTGCTGTACCGCCTTCTATTCCGCCTGACCAGTCAGCAATTGCACTAGACATAACACCAAATGAGATAACAACCGCAACAAGGCTATGCTTAGCGATGTTGAATATAGGTGTTAATAAGTAGTGTTGCGCACGGTTTTTAGTATTCATCATGAATAAGCTCCAATATCCAAATTCGACCTACAAAGTTTCGATCTAACGCTTAGATTTAAAAAATGATTGCATTAGCTCAGCGCAATCAGCTTCTAGTACACCTTCAGTAACCGCTACATGGTGCTGACAGTTTGGCGACATTAAGGTCTCGGCGCTACTGACAACAGCACCTGTCCTAGGCTCTCTTGCCCCATATATTAGCCGTCCAATACGCGCCTCAAGTAAAGCACCACTGCACATTAAACACGGCTCAATGGTGACATACAGTGAAACATCAGTGAGTCTGTACGAACCGAGGTTAACCGCTGCGTCGCGTAAGGCTATAACCTCCGCATGGGCAGTTGGATCGTTTAACATGCGAGATTTGTTGTAGCCTGCGCCAATGATATTGCCCTCATGCACCACGAGAGCACCAATAGGCACTTCGTCTTGCTCGAAAGCCTGCTCGGCTAACAATAAAGCAGCTTGCATGTAGTGTGTATCATCAGTGTCCATTGGCAACCTTATGCTCAAGCATAAAAAAAAGGGAGCCTAGGCCCCCTTTCTTTTTATTACTGATAAACCCGCAGTTAAATCAAGCGAGTAACTTCTCGTTTAAGCCTCTTCAGCAGGTGCTTCAGATTCGTTAACCGCTTTCATGCTAAGGCGAATTCGGCCTTGCTTATCAACTTCAAGCACCTTAACGGTAACCATCTGCCCTTCTGATAATTCATCAGCAACGTTTTGCACACGATTTTCAGATATTTGCGAGATATGTACCAAGCCATCTTTACCAGGTAGGATGTTAACGAATGCACCGAAGTCCATAATTTTTTGAACTCGGCCCTCGTATATAGTACCCACTTCAATATCAGCAGTTATTAGCTCAATTCGCTTTCTGGCTTCTTCGCCTGCAGCACGATCACTTGACGCTATCTTGATTAAGCCATCATCGCCAATATCAATAGTTGCGCCAGTCTCTTCAGTTAGTGCGCGTATCACTGCACCACCCTTACCAATAACCGCTGCGATTTTCTCAGGGTTGATTTTGATGGTGATAAAACGTGGCGCATGCTCAGACAAATCTTCACGCGGAGCGCTAAGTGATTTAGCCATCTCGCCCAAGATAAACAAACGACCATCTTTGGCTTGATCCAAGGCCTTTTCCATGATCTCTCTGGTGATACCGGTAATTTTGATATCCATCTGCAGTGCAGTGATACCACCGTCTGTACCGGCTACTTTAAAGTCCATATCGCCCAAGTGATCTTCATCACCCAAGATGTCACTTAATACCGCGTAGCCTGCATCTTCTTTAACAAGACCCATCGCTATACCAGCAACCGGTGCTTTTAATGGAACACCTGCATCCATAAGCGCTAAGCTGGTGCCACAAACAGATGCCATTGAAGACGATCCGTTTGATTCAGTGATTTCTGATACAACACGAATGGTGTAAGGGAAATCCTCGTCTGAAGGCATAACGGCTTGAACGCCGCGTTTAGCCAGCTTTCCGTGGCCAATTTCACGACGCTTTGGTGAACCAACAAACCCCGTTTCACCTACGCAGTACGGAGGAAAGTTGTAGTGCAACATAAACGGCATACGTGTTTCGCCGGATAGTGCATCAATAATTTGTGCATCGCGGGTTGTACCCAGTGTTGCTACTACGATTGCTTGAGTTTCACCACGCGTGAATACTGATGAACCATGAGTACGTGGTAGCACACCTGTGTGACATGAGATCGGACGAACCGTGCTGGTATCACGACCATCAATACGTGGCTCGCCTGCAATAACGCGGTTACGTACAACTGATTTTTCAACTGCACCAAAGGCTTTGCTTACATCACTTTCAGACCAGCCATCATCAGTAGCGAGAGCTTCAACACATTTGGTGCGGGCAGCGCCCACAGCATCTTGGCGAGCTTGCTTTTCAGCGATAGTGTACGCGGCCGTTAGATCAGCCTGACTGACTTCAGCCACCTTAGCGGCTAATGCATCATCCGTTGGTGGCGCTTGCCAATCCCAGGCTGGGTTGCCCACTTCAGTTGCCAATTGCTTGATTGCAGTGATGGCAGTTTGCATTTGATCGTGGCCATAAACAACCGCATCAAGCATGACCTTTTCACTTAGGCAATCAGCTTCTGATTCAACCATCAATACAGCATCGTCAGTACCGGCTACGACTAAGTCCAGCTGTGATTCGTCTAGCTGAGAAACGGTTGGGTTTAGTACGTATTCATCATTGATATAAGCCACACGTGCAGCGCCAATTGGGCCGGCGAATGGCATACCTGAAATTGCCAGGGCTGCAGATGCACCTAACAAGGCTGGAATGTCAGCGCTAATTTCAGGGTCAAGCGACATCACTGTCGCGATGATTTGAACTTCATTCATAAAGCCCTTTGGAAACAAAGGACGTAATGGACGATCGATTAACCGCGAGATCAGCGTCTCTGATTCAGCGGGACGACCTTCACGCTTGAAAAAACCGCCGGGGATCTTACCCGCAGCATAGGTTTTTTCTTGGTAGTTGATAGTCAATGGGAAAAACCCTTGACCCGGCTTAGCTTCTTTACGGCCAACAGCGGTAACTAATACAACGGTATCGCCCATACTAGCCATGATTGACGCACTAGCTTGTCGTGCGATCGTGCCAGTTTGAAGCGTTACTGTATCGGCGCCAAACTGAAATGTTTTTGAGTGAGCAGTCACTGGATATCCTTTACGTTGGGGCGCAGTCTAGCGGCGTAAGCCGAGGCGCTTGATAAGGTTTTGATAACGAGAAGCATCTTTACGATGCAAGTAATCCAGCAATTTGCGGCGCTGATTGACCATTCGCAGCAAACCACGACGAGAGTGGTGGTCATGCTTGTGCGCCTTGAAGTGTTCGGTCAAGTGCGTGATGCGAGCGGACAATAGTGCTACTTGGACTTCCGGTGACCCTGTGTCCGTAGAGTCGGTCTGGTGTTCTTTGACGATTTCCGCCTTTGTTTCTGCGCTTAGGCAAGACATTGTTGATGTGTCTCCAACGTTGGTTTAGTGGTGGTGAAAGCCGGAGATTGTAACACTATCAGTCCCATTGGATGACTTTCAGAGGGGCGATCAAGCCATCTTCTGCGACCTTTGCCAGCCCTAACAGGCGCTGATCCTCCGAATACACTCGAATTGGCTGCTCATCACTGCCTTTTAAGCCGGAATCAGCCGCCGATGCCGCAGCGAAATCGTACAGGGCTGGCACCTGCCTACCCTGCCCAAATGAGGTTAATTCCGTGTTTTGGACCACCGCCTGAGGCAGGTGCAAGATGCCAGCATCTAACGGCAGCAACAGCTCATCAGGATTCTGGTGCTCCTCGACCTGCTCAAGACTGGTCATCGGCTGGTGATCAAATGGCGACACGTGGCAACGCCTCAGAGACTGAATATGCGCACCACAACCGATGGCTTCTCCAATATCGGTGGCCAAGGAGCGGATATAAGTGCCCTTGGAACAACTCACAGACACAGTAATGACGGAATCGGCATAACTCTTAGTTATGATCTTATGGATAGTCACTGCGCGTGCGGGGCGATCCACGGTGATGCCTTCACGAGCGAGCTTGTACAGCCGCTTACCATCGATCTTAATCGCCGATACCATCGGAGGTATTTGCATCTGAGGACCAGCAAACTGTTGACAGGCTTGATCGACTTTTTGCCGGTCTAGATCCATTGGCACCGCATGAGTTTCAATTATCTCACCATCAGAATCGGCACTATCTGTGATCTGTCCAAGCTTGATCTGAGCTAAATAGGTTTTGTCTGCGTTGAGCAAATATTGACTGAGCTTCGTTGCTTCGCCAAAACAAATTGGCAGCATGCCAGTGGCTAATGGATCAAGGCTACCGGTATGCCCGGCTTTACGCGCATCAAACAAACGCTTGGCTTGTTGTAATGCTTTATTGGAACTAATACCTGAGGGTTTGTCGAGAAGAAGTAGACCATGCAGTGGCCTACCGCGCCGCTTATTTCTCGCCACCGGTGTCGCCGCTGTCAGTGGTATTGGTCGACATCGCTTGATCAATTAGCGCAGAAAGCTTTGCACCTTGCTCCGCTGAATCATCATAATAGAAACGCAACATCGGCACCGAGCGCGTGGTCATCGCGGCAGCTAGCTTACGGCGCAAGAACCCAGCCGCTTTAACAAGAGCCTCTTGCGTATCAGCCCTGTCGTCAGCATCAAACGTGGTGTAATAGATTTTTGCATTAGACAAATCCGAGCTAACTTCCACCGATGCTATTGTTAGCATCGGTGAAATTCTAGGATCTTTTAGCTCGTTGCGTATCAGCAAAGAAAGCTCGCGCTGGATGTAGTCTGCAATTCTATGTTGGCGTGGATTAGATTTTGCCATTACAGAGTACGTGCTACCTCAGTGCGTTCAAATACTTCAATTTGATCACCAGGCTTCACATCGGTGTAATTCTTAACACCGATACCACACTCGGTACCCATATTGACGCTATTGACGTCATCTTTAAATCGACGCAGCGATTCAAGTTCGCCTTCGTAGATAACCACATTTTCACGTAGCACTCTAATCGGCTCATCCTTACGTACAACACCATCAATAACCATACAACCGGCAATCAAACCAAACTTAGGCGACGTAAAGACATCCTTAACTTCGGCAGTACCGATAATGTTTTCGCGAACCTCTGGTGCAAGCATGCCACCAGCAACCGACTTAACTAAGTCGATTAATTCGTAGATAACGCTGTAGTAGCGAAGCTCAATATCGTTTTCTTGTATAAGGCGTCGTGCGGAGTTATCGGCACGGGTATTAAAGCCAACTAAAGTAGCGCCCGACGTCAAGGCAAGGTTAGCATCAGATTCAGTGATACCACCGACTCCGCCGCCAATCACTCGAACACTAACTTCGTCAGTGGAGAGCCCTTCAAGTGAACTTCGAATCGCTTCAAAACTACCCTTAACATCGGCTTTAACAACCAAGTTAACCGTGGGTACTTCGCCGCTTTTAATTTGAGAGAACACATCGTCAAGTTTCGCTGGGCGACGATCGGCCAAGCGCGCATCACGTTGCTTTCCTTCACGTAGTTCAGCAAGCTCTCGTGCTGATTTATCATCCAACGCTACGAGCATTTCGTCGCCCGCATTTGGTGTAGCTGACAAACCTAAAACCTGCACTGGCGTTGATGGGCCAGCTTCTTCGATGTTCTTGCCGTTTTCATCAAACATAGCTCGAACACGACCAGTCTCTTGGCCACAAATCAATATTTGGCCACGCTTTAGCGTACCGGCTTGTACTAATACTGTAGCGACCGGGCCCTTACCTTTATCCAAAGCGGCTTCGATAACCACACCACTTGCGGCACCTTCAGGCGACGCTTGTAGCTCAAGTACTTCAGCTTGAAGTCGAATGGCATCAAGTAAGTCGTCAACACCATCGCCAGTCAATGCCGATACCGGGATAAATTGAGTGTCACCACCCCACGCTTCTGAAATGACATCGTGCTGAGCAAGTTCGTTACGTACGCGCTCAGGATCAACACCTTCTTTATCCATTTTGTTGATGGCAACAATCAGTGGCACATTTGCTGAACGAGCGTGCTGCACGCCCTCAATGGTTTGAGGCATTACGCCATCATCACCAGCTACAACCAACACAACGATGTCAGTGGCTTGTGCACCACGTGCTCGCATTGATGTAAATGCGGCGTGACCCGGTGTATCGAGGAACGTGATAGTGCCCTTATCGGTGTGACTTTGGTATGCACCAATGTGCTGAGTAATACCACCTGCTTCACCCGCAGCAACGCGAGAATGTCGGATGTAATCAAGTAGTGACGTTTTACCGTGATCAACGTGACCCATGATAGTAACAACCGGCGCACGCGGTTCAGACTCATCACTTGAACGATCACCAGAGATTTTTTCAGCCAACGCTGCTTCAATGTCATCGTCGCTCATGGCAATGGCCTTGTGGCCCATCTCTTCCACCACTAACATCGCGGTGTCCTGATCAAGCATCTGGTTGATGGTGGCCATAACGCCCATACCCATCATGCTCTTGATCACTTCGGCCGCTTTGACCGCCATCTTATTTGCAAGCTCTGCAACAGTGATTGTTTCTGGTACTTCTACATCGCGTACAACTGGCGCTGTCGGCTTCTCGAAACCATGCTTGGATTCAAAGTTACTCGGCAGAGCGCGCCTTGGCTTACCTTTACGACGGCCAGACTTATCTTTAGAGACATGCAATTGATTACGGCCGTAGCGAGTATCACCACCCCCGCCTTTGCCTTTGCCTCGTCCTTTACTGTTGTTGTCTTTGCGCCCAGCCCCGCGATCAGTGGATGTAGCGGCTTGCTGAGCTTCGACTGCAGCGCGACGCTGCGCTTCTTCAGCTAGACGTTGTTGTTCTTTACGTTCCGCTTCTATGCGAGTTGTTTCTGCATTTTCTTTGCGTTTTTCTACAGCGAAGTGTTTTTCAGCTTGGCGTTCAGCAGCAGAGCGCGCCTGTTCTTCGGCGGCAGCTCGTATCTGCTCAGCTACCACTTGCCGAGCGATATCGTCAGGGTGCATTTCTGCCACCGGCGCGACTTCAGGCTCAGACTCTACGTTGACTCGCTGGGCAACTTCTGCGGCAACTGCCTCAGCAGCTGCGGCAGCAGAGGCCTCAGCCGACATTTCTGGTACTGCAGTCTCTGCATTGCTTGCAGTAGCTTCAGCTTCTGCTCGCACTTGCTCAGCAGCGGTTTCGGTGCTGGTATCGTTTGGCACATCTGTCGTCGCTGTGTCTGCAGCAACTTCGGCTGCTTCAGCAGCTGGGGCCGCTTCCGGCTCAGCAGGTGGAGCCTCAGCCGACTCACCAGGCTTGACATAGGTACGACGGCCACGGACTTCGACATTAACTTTCTTGCGGCCAGACGAGTCGCCTTTAAGCTCGCTAACACGCTTTCGCCGCAAAGTAATTTTGCTACTTGTTCTGCCACCATCACCTGTTGACTCCCCACGCGATGTGCGCAGGTGTGTCAATAAGGTCACCTTCTCTTCATCAGAGACAGAATCGCCTTCGCCAGATTTGCTAATTCCAGCGTCGCCAAGCTGCTCCAACAATTTTTCGACAGGTGTGCCGACAACTTGTGCGAGCTGTTTTACGGTAACTTCAGCCATGACTCTCTTTGGTTTCTCTATGCCGTTTTACGGCCGTTTTGAAAGGCCGTTTCTATAGCCGTTTCTATTCGCCAGTTTCTTCTTCATCAAACCAGCTTTCGCGTGCTTTCATGATGAGTTTAGCGGCAAGTTCCTCATTCATACCTTGAACGTCCATAAGGTCGCCCACTGATTGATCCGCTACATCATCTACTGTCAGGATATCGTGGCCAGCCATTTCTAGCGCTAGTTCCGGTGTAATCCCTTCCATTTGCTTTAACTCTTCTGACGGTGTTTTGCCATCGAGTTTTTCTTCAGTTGCAATCGCCTTAGTTAATAAGGAGTCTTGTGCCCGACTACGTAACTCATCAACAATGCTCTCTTCGAACTCGTCGATATCAAGTAACTCTTGTCGTGGTACATAAGCGACTTCTTCGACGCTAGTGAAACCTTCTTGCACCAAGATCAATGCGACTTCTTCATCAACATCAAGCTGTTCAACAAACACCTGAAGTGTTTCTTTTGATTCAATCTCACTCTTTTCTTCAGCTGCAGCCTCATCCATCACGTTGAGATCCCAGCCGGTTAGCTCCGATGCTAAACGCACGTTTTGGCCGCCACGACCTATCGCTAATGATAGTTTTTCGTCTTCGACCGCAATATCCATGCTGTGCTTGTCTTCATCAACAACAATACCTTTCACCTCTGCCGGGGCCATTGCATTGATTACAAATTGCGCAGGGTTTTCATTCCAGAGGATGATATCTATGCGCTCACCCGCCAATTCGTTAGATACCGTTTGCACACGTGAACCACGCATACCTACGCATGCACCCACCGGATCAAGACGCGGATCGTTTGACGAAACCGCAATCTTTGCACGAGCACTAGGGTCACGAGCTGCACCATTAATTACAATGACACCCTGACCAACTTCTGGCACTTCAAGCTTAAACAGCTCAATCAAAAATTCTGGTGCTGTACGGCTAACAAATAATTGTGGGCCGCGAGGCTCGCTGCGCACTTCACGCAAATAACCACGTAATCGGTCTCCTGGACGAACAGCTTCACGCGGGATCATGTCCTCGCGCGAGATATACGCTTCGGCATTGCTGCCCAAATCAAGATAAACACCGCCACGCTCAAGACGCTTAACAATGCCCATCACCAACTCGCCTTCACGTGATTTATACGCATCGACAACGCGCTCACGCTCGGCTTCTCGTACTTTTTGCACAATAACTTGTTTAGCAGTCTGTGCAGCGATACGACCAAAATCGACCGAATCGATTTCATCTTCTGTGTAATCGCCAAGCTCAAGCTCAGGCTCATCAATTTGAGCAGCTGAAATCGTGATCATGCGTAGCGGAAACTCTTGCTCGGCATCATCTGCAACAACCTCCCAGCGACGATACGTCTTATATTCGCCGGTTTCACGATCAATCGAAACGCGTACTTCGATGTCTAGACCATTACGCTTGCGCGTAGCAGATGCTAACGCAGCTTCTAAGGCTTCGAAGATTATGCTTTGATCTACGCCCTTTTCATTAGAGACGGTCTCAGCTACGAGAAGAATATCCTTACTCATTTCTGAAGAATCCTAGTTTCACATGTGTCATGTGTACCTCTTTGTCATCATTCAACATATCGTTCAACATTCGTATTTAACTACTTAGTTCGTTACGCTTGATCTTAATTACTTGCTAGTAAACTTTCTAGATAACTTCACCGCTGACAACAAATAAGCTTCAGCAATGTCAGACAATGGAATGGTGTAATCCAAACCATCAACCTCGACTACTGCATGCTCATCGTCAACACTAATGAGCTTACCTTTAAAATTACGTCGTCCTTCTACACCGGCCAACAGCTTAATTTTTACCGTCTGCGCAATGTGCTGAGCAAACTGTGCGGCAGTAAACAACGGCCTATCAACTCCTGGCGAGGACACCTCAAGTAAATAAGCCGAGCTAATTAACGCTTTACCATTGGTCTCTTCTACATCTATCACAGCGTTAATCTGTCGACTAACGGTTGCGCAATCCTCTACGTCAATACCTTCAGGCTTATCAATATAAATGCGTAAGGTTTGGCCATTTTCTGTTTGGCCCATTTCCGCCCCTATAAACTCATAACCTAGACCACTGACGATAGGCTCTAGTTTTTCGACAATGTCTATCGAGGCACGACGCATTTAAAATTGATTCCTAGTTTATTCTCGAAGCTGAAATACATGACTCCAAAAACGCAAAAAGCTCCCACGGGAGCCTTTTTTAACATTCTGATTATCTGACCACTTACTCATGCACATTCATTTGATACATATACATATTGTTTCATATATGAACACTTGAAAATGCTGGAATATGCCGGCCACGTACCCATGTCAAGTTCATAACAAATGACACAAACACATAATTAAGCTCGTAGAAGCGTTGCTTTCAAAGAGGGAGTTCGCTTCCAATCCGCGCATTGTATCAGCCTAAAGGCCAAGATGCGGCATTTTAGACCAAATCGCTCTTTGGTTGCTGCAACAACAGTGCCGAAGGCGCTCTAAACCGCGTTTTTAGCGCCATGTTCGTCAATTTCAAAGCGCACCAGCACCTGACCTTGTGATACTTGCTGCCCCACCTTGACACAAAGCTCTCCAATAACAACATCATGCGGCGCGTTCAGGGTTTGCTCCATTTTCATGGCCTCCAGGCTCAATAGTGGCAGACCCACACTAACTGCCTGGCCCTGGGAGCAGGAAATTTGTGTAATCAGCCCTGGCATAGCTGCCGCCAACTCAGCCTGAGCCCGGCCATCTTGGGTGATTTTATGGTGCTGAGGTTTAAACACACGGGTGCAGGTTTCTCCTAGATGGATATCCACAAACTCCCTGTTGTTCAAGGCATGTACCTTACAACGCTTGCCATCAATCTCCATCACGGTCCCTTCACCCCAGCAGTCATCCCTGTTAAAACTGCCAATGGGCAGGATTTGATGAGAAAAGTCCTCGTTTGATACCAGCCAACTTTGATCGGGTTGCTGCTGCAGCATCAGCGTTATAGATTGATCTGGGCTTATACACAATTCACATAAACGATTAGCTTGCCCCCATAGTTGCCATGTACCCAATGTGGATGCAAGATTTATTGGCTGACTTGAGTTCCGCCAAAGTGCCTGTGTCACTGCCGCGACCGCCAAGGCTTTCGTTGGCGGCAGCTGATCTACCAACACATCAACTTTTTCTTCAATCAACGTTGTACTGACATCGCCGGACAATACCGAATGGTCATTACACAGCCTAATCAGGAAATCTCGATTGGTAATCGTGCCCAGAATGATCGTGTCGTGCAGCATGGTTGAAAGCTGCTTAAAAGCCTGCTGTCGGTTGTTAGCTGTCGTAATTAGCTTGGCCAACATAGGATCATAGAACGGCAGCACCTCATCACCCTGCTCAACACCACCATCAACTCTGCCATCGACAGGCCATCGCAATTTGTCTAAGCGACCAGTCGCTGGTAGAAAACCGGCAGGCACATCTTCAGCATATAGCCGCGCTTCCACTGAGTGACCGATTAGTTGAATGTCTTTCTGCTGCAGCGGTAGCGCTTGCCCATCTGCGATAACTAGCTGCCATTCCACTAAATCCAAACCGGTAACACTTTCAGTGACTGGATGCTCAACTTGCAAGCGCGTATTCATCTCCATAAACCAGAAATCTTCAGCGCTCATAGTGCCGGATGCGTCGACAATAAATTCGATCGTCCCCGCGCCCTCATAATTAATACTGCTAGCCGCTGTGACGGCCGCCGTGCAAAGGCACTGACGAAATTCTTCACTAATCCCTGGCGCTGGAGATTCTTCAATGACTTTTTGATGGCGCCGCTGAAGCGAACAATCTCGTTCAAAGAGATGCACCACCTTGCCATGTTGATCACCAAACACTTGCACTTCAATATGTCGCGGATGCGTAATATACTTTTCGAGCAATACATGATCATCGCCAAAAGCTGCGGCGGCTTCGCGGCGTGCACTAGCAAGCGTGGTTAGAAAGTCGTTTGGCGTTGCAACCAAGCGCATGCCTTTGCCTCCACCTCCAGCACGCGCTTTTATTAATAATGGATAAGTCACCAACGCAGCTTGTTCAAATAAAAAATCTGCGTCTTGTTGCTCGCCGTGATAACCAGGGACAACAGGTACTCCCGCCTCAATCATGCGTTGCTTGGCGGCATCCTTATGCCCCATCGCACGCAGCGATTCACTTTTTGGGCCGATAAAAATCATCCCCGCTTCGACACAGCGCTCAGCAAATTCAGGGTTTTCTGATAAAAAACCATAACCGGGGTGTATGGCCTGGCAATTCGTGCTTTTTGCTGCATCAAGAACTGCATCGACATTGAGGTAGCTTTCTGCGGGCAAGGCACCACCTATCTCAACTGCCTCATCTGCGAACGCCACATGAGGCGCATTAGCATCAGCAGAGGAATACACAGCGACGGTACGTAAGCCAAGTTTACGTGCGGTATAGACAATGCGTAGTGCGATTTCACCACGGTTGGCAATGAGTACTGAATCGTAGGTGGTGATATTGGCCATGGCTTACATTCTAAACACGCCAAAACGCGTGTCCTCGATTGGTGCATTCAGACTAATGGATAGGCTCAAGCCTAAAACATCGCGCGTCATACGAGGGTCAATGATGCCATCGTCCCAGAGTTGCGACGATGCATAAAGTGCGGACGACTGCTCTTCAAATTGGTCGATTATGGGTTGCCGGAAGGCAGTGTCATCTTTTTCAGTCCACTCGCCACCAGAGCGCTTGATTGCTGCGCCTTTTACACTTGCTAGCACACCTGCTGCCTGCTCTCCGCCCATGACGGCTATTCGCGCGTTAGGCCACATCCATAAAAATCTCGGATCAAAAGCTCGGCCACACATGCCATAGTTACCTGCGCCGTAGGAACCACCGACTATGATCGTATGCTTTGGCACCTGAGCGTTGGATACAGCAGTAACAAACTTAGCACCATGTTTTGCAATGCCACCTGCCTCCGCCGCTTGCCCCACCATAAAGCCTGTGATGTTCTGCAAAAATACTAGGGGTATTTTACGTTGACAACACAGCTCAACAAAGTGCGCGCCCTTTAATGCAGAGTCTGAAAACAGCACTCCGTTGTTACCAATGATACCAACCGGCATACCATGAATATGTGCAAACCCCGTGACTAAGGATTCGCCAAACAAGGGTTTGAATTCGTTAAATTCAGAATCATCAACGATACGCGCAATGATATCGTGCATATCAAACGATTGACGAGCATCCGCGGGGATTAAGCCGCTTAACTCTTCAGTATCATAACGAGGGGGTTTGCTCTTTTGCCGTTTTACGGTTTGCGGTGACACCCTATTGAAACCTGCGACGCATTCTCGTGCTAGCTGCAGAGCGTGCTGATCGTCATTGGCTAGGTAATCGGCTACGCCAGAAAGTCGAGTATGAGTATCGCCACCACCTAACACTTCGGCTGAGACTTCTTCACCAGTGGCGGCTTTAACCAATGGCGGACCTGCTAAAAATATCGTGCCTTGTTCTTTTACGATGATAGTTTGATCAGACATCGCTGGCACATAAGCACCGCCGGCAGTACATGAACCCATCACCACTGCAATTTGCGGAATACCCATCGCAGACATCGTGGCTTGATTAAAAAATATTCGCCCAAAGTGTTCTCGATCAGGAAAAACTTCGTCTTGATTAGGTAGGTTTGCACCACCACTATCAACAAGATAAATACAGGGCAAGTGATTTTGCTGAGCAATCGCTTGTGCACGCAAATGTTTTTTAACTGTAAGTGGGTAGTAGGTTCCACCTTTGACCGTTGCGTCGTTACAGATGATCATGCAGTCAATACCGCATACAGGCGCAACACCTGCAATTAATCCGGCACAGGGGACTGCATCGTCGTAATGGCCAAAGCCTGCAAACAACCCTATTTCAAGAAACGCACTGCCGGGATCAATCAAACCATTTATTCGATCACGCGGCAATAATTTACCACGCTTTAAATGCCGTTCACGCGACGCTTGTGCTCCACCGAGTTGCACTGTCTGTGCAACTGATTGCATCTGCGCAATAAGTTGATGCATACGCTGAGAATTTTCAATGTAAGCTTCGCTACGCGTGTCGCATGGGGATTCGATTTGCATGGAATGCCTAAATTATTTTGAGCTAGCTATAAGGGTTAGCTTGAAGAATTTATGAAGAGCTCACGCCCAATCAACATGCGGCGTATTTCGCTAGTGCCAGCGCCAATCTCATAGAGCTTTGCATCGCGAAGTAGCCGACCAGTTGGATAATCGTTGATATAACCATTACCACCCAAACTTTGGATGGCCTCTAGAGCGCACCAAGTGGCTTTTTCAGCTGCGTACAATATACAGCCTGCCGCATCTTGACGCGTGGATTCGCCTCTATCGCATGCTTTGGCCACGGCATAAACATAGGCGCGACAGGCACTAGCAGTGGTATACATGTCGGCGACCTTGCCTTGCATTAACTGAAATTCGCCAATGGCTTGCCCGAACTGTTTACGCTCGTGCACATAGGGCATTACTACATCTAAACACGCAGCCATGATTCCGACTGGCCCGCCAGCTAATACGACTCTTTCGTAATCCAAACCAGACATCAACACATTCACGCCCTTGCCTTCTATGCCCAATACTTGCTCGGCCGCTACCTCACAATTATCAAATACTAGCTCGCAGGTGTTAGAACCACGCATACCCAGTTTATCCAACTTAGGTGAGGCGCTAAAACCAGCCATTGATTTTTCGATTATAAAAGCCGTGATACCGCGTGGCCCTGCATCTATATCTGTTTTGGCATACACCACCAACGTATTGGCATCAGGCCCGTTGGTGATCCACATTTTATTACCATTTAGAACATAGCCATTTTTCGATTTAGTCGCTCGTAACTGCATCGACACTACATCGCTACCAGAACCTGGCTCCGACATGGCTAGGGCACCGATATGCTCACCACTAATTAACTTGGGCAAGTAACGCTCTTTCTGCTCGTCATTGCCATTACGGTAGATTTGATTAATACACAGGTTAGAGTGAGCACCATAAGACAAACCAACGGATGCCGATGCGCGACTAATCTCTTCAACACAAATGCAATGTGCCAGATAACCCATGTCAACACCGCCATATTGCTCACTTATTGTGATGCCGTGTAAACCAAGCTCGCCCATCTTTTGCCAAAGCTCGTTAGGGAAATCATTCGATTTATCAATGGCAGCTGCCAGCGGAGCGATCTCATCTTGGGCAAATCGATGAACCATATCGCGCATTGCGATTAATTCTTCACTTAACTCCAGTTGTAAACCTGCATTAAACATAAATTACGCTGCCTGATTCGCTGTCGGATTCACTGAGGATATTGTAACCGGATTATTAAACTGTTGCCACGCTTGCTCACGTTGAGCAGTAGCAGCTTCCATTGCTTGTAGCTTTATGGGGCCATAGCCTTTAATTAGCGTTGGTATCGCCAAAATAGCGTTGGCACTATCTGTTTGATCAACGCGCGTAATTTTTTCGAGCAAATCGTGCATATCCTGTTCATAGGTTTTAATCCATGCACGCTCCTGACGGCGCTCCGCTGTATAACCAAATATATCAAACGGTGTGCCTCGCAAAACTTTGGCACGGCTTAACATTTTAAACACAGATAAAACAGACGGGCCAAATTCCCGCTTCTTGGGTCTACCCAAGGGTCCCATCTTCGATATTAATGGCGGCGCTAAATTAAACGACAGTGTAAAGTCACCATCAAATTGCTGATCAATCAGTTTGTTAAATTCAGGCGATGAATACAAACGTGCAACTTCGTATTCATCTTTGTATGCCAGCACCCGAGAATAGTTATCTGCGACTATTCGAATGATTGATGGCTCAATGGCTCGAGCTTCACACAAGGCCTTAAATTGATTTATCGCAGTCACATACCGTTTAACTAAACGCTTACCTTGGTAATTGCGTAAGTGCTCGCTGCGGTGCTCGATTAATTGCTCAATCGACATATCCTCGACACTATTGCCTGCATTATCTTTGTGAAGTTGATCAATAACACGAGCAGCATCTGCTTGGAGTGTTCGACCAACTTCAAATGCTTTCAAGTTTTTATCCACAGCAACACCATTTAAAGTAATCGCTTGCCGAATAGCATCAAGAGACACTGGCAAACCACCCGACTGCCAGACATAACCCAGCATGACGATATTCGTGGCGATGGAATCTCCCAATAACTGCTCGGCTACTGATCCAAACGGTTGAATCTTTGATTCGCTACCAACATATTCTTTGATCTTTCGCTCCACCTCATCACTACGAAAATCAACATTATGATTTTTTACAAAATCAGATACAGGCAATGTGTTTGAGTTGATCACCGCCAGAGTACGCGAGGGTTCACATAGCACGGTGACATCAGCCGATGACGCCACAACACTATCAGCAGCAATTAGTAAATCAGCACCTCCCGCGACAATATGCGGGCTCTTAACTTTTTCAGGCTCGCGCGCTAGACGAACAAAACTGGATACCGCTCCACCTTTTTGGGCAAGCCCAGCCATATCTAAAATCATGCTGGCGTTCCCATCGATATGGGCAGCCATACCAATCAGTGAGCCGATGGTCAGTATGCCAGTGCCACCCACACCGGTTATCACAATATTCCAAGCAGCTGTTTCAAGGCTGGGCATATCAGGCTCAGGCAGCGTTTGGCTTTGATCAAAACTTGGCAGTGCTTGTTTTTTCAATTGCCCTCCCTTCACTGTAACAAAGGACGGGCAAAATCCATTTACGCAGCTGTAGTCTTTATTACAACTGGACTGGTTAATTTTACGCTTTCGGCCAAACTCCGTTTCTAACGGTTCAATAGCGACGCAGTTTGATTGCTCTGAGCAATCACCACAGCCTTCACAAACAGCTGGATGAATAAACAATCTTTTGGCTGGGTCAGCCAGCAAGCCGCGTTTTCGCCGACGGCGTTTTTCTGCAGCACAAGTTTGTGCATAGATAATTGCATTGCAACCTTTAAGCGTTCGCAACTCACGCATTAATGTGTCCAATTCATCGCGATGTTTAACGACTACACCTGCCGCTAACTCACTTGGGGGATAGAGTTCAGGCTCATCAGAAACTAAATATATTGGTGACACACCCTCAGCCTTAAGCTGGTGGCTGATCTGCCCTGGTGAGAGCTCTCCGTCGAGTGATTGTCCACCCGTCATCGCTACGGCATCGTTATACAACACCTTATACGTCATGTTGACGCCCGATGCCACAGCAGCTCGTATTGCCAATAAACCGGAATGAAAATACGTGCCATCGCCAAGATTAACGAACCGGTGTTCGTCAGATGTGTAGTTGGACAAGGCTGTCCATGGCACGCCTTCACCACCCATTTGTGTGAACGTATCCGTACTTCGATCCATCCACTGCACCATATAGTGACAACCAATACCTGCCAAGGCCTTTGAGCCCTCTGGCACTTTTGTCGAGGAGTTGTGTGGACAGCCAGCACAAAACCATGGGCGTCGTTCTATCGGGGCAGCATGAGTTTGCTTTAGTTTAGCCTTAGCTTGCAAATAATCGAGCCTTAGTTGTATGCGTTGCTTTAGCGATTCATCAAATTCAAATTGCAATACACGTATTGCTATGGCTCTAGCGACCTTGGAAATAGACAATGCCGCTGACAACGGGAAAAACGGTTTATCATGCTCGTCAAACTTGCCAATAATTCGCGGCCGCACATCAGCGCGCCAATTAAACAGTTGCTGCTTTATTTGGTGTTCGATTATTTCGCGGCGCTCTTCAACAATCAATACCTCTTCAAGCCCTTCAGAGAATTCGCGAACTCCTTCAGGCTCAAGCGGCCACGGCATACGAACCTTATAAAGCCTTAGTCCGATTGCATTTATCGCGTCTTGATCAATACCGAGCTCTTCTAACGCTTGACATACATCTTCAAACGCTTTACCTGTAGCCACAATCCCAAACCTGGCTTTGGGCGACCCAAGCACTACCTTGTCGATCTTATTGGCACGGGCATACGCTAACGCAGCATAAGCTTTGTGTTCTTGCAGACGGTCGTCTTGCACTAATGGCGGATCGGGCCAACGGATATTCAAGCCCCCATCAGGGATTGAATAGTCTGCGGGATTAATAAACGTTTTGTATTCATCGTCTAAGCTAACTACCGCGCTTGTTTCAACGGTATCGGATATGACTTTCATGCCTACCCAACAGCCTGAGTATCGTGACATTGCAATTCCGAACAAACCTAGTTCAATAAATTCATGCACAGACGAGGGATACAACACCGGCATGACTGCCGCCATAAAAGCATGATCCGATTGGTGTGGTAGCGTCGACGATTTAGCCGTGTGGTCATCACCTGCCAAACACAATACGCCACCATGTGGCGAGCTACCCGCTGCATTGCCGTGCTTGAAAACATCACCACTGCGATCCACACCTGGACCTTTGCCATACCAAATACCCAGTACACCATCGCGCGTTGCATTGGGTGTTATCGGGACTTGTTGGGTTCCCCAGATTGCCGTCGCGGCAAGATCTTCATTAACTCCGGGCTGAAATGTAATGTTAAGAGGATTAAGATGTGCGGAGGCTAACGACAGCTGTTGATCATAACTACCCAACGGGGAACCACGATATCCGGTGATGTAAGTAGCGGTGTTTAGCCCAGCTCGGATGTCGCGGCGCATTTGGGCCATAGGCAAACGAATTAAGGCCTGCGTACCACTTAAAAATACTTGGCCAGTATCGGCCGTGTATTTATCATCCAGGCTGTGCAATTTACCCATTGCGTCCACTCTCCCTAAGCCATCGACCGCCTACATTGCATACGGCGTCGGCTATGTCATACCCCGCAGGGCACCTAGTCCTCGCGAAGGCGCGGGGATCTATTTATTATAGAGCTTATACTGGCATTAGGGCGTTGACAGCTACAATATGATCGTACGACGATTTATGCCGCTTTCTTGCGATCCGCAATGACCGTGTATGCCTTGGCAAATTCATTCTTGAGACGATCATGATACGGCGTCATATCCCATTGGAAGTACGGATCCGGTGTCGCCCAACCGTCACCATATGTTGCTGCCAGCATCGCTTCTGCATCCTGAGGTATTAAGACATCCACATCGGAAAATTTAGCAGCCTTTAGCGGCAGCATCATATCCAGCGAGCACTTGTGCGCAAGGTTATAAGAACATAGCTCGCCAGTTTTTGGTCGGTAATACATCAAGAACATATCAACTGATGGTAAATCGGGAAAACACAAATTGAAATTTCCCCAACGTCCATTACCCGTAACAGTATGTCCAGCCGCTCTTAAGTGATCCATTACTTCGTGTAATTTAGCAGCAGCTTCCTCGGGAGTTTCAGCTTCAACAACGAAACCTGAATCAAAATCATCATCATGCGCGATAAATTGACCGTCGCGCACAAGACCTAGCAAGGAACCATAGGCTACAAATAAGCCAGATGTACCCGGCACATCAGATAGCGCTTGTTGGGCCAAGGTATAGGCATCAAAAATATCACTTGTCCAACCCGGCTTATCAACTGGTGGCTTGAATAAATAACCCGCTTTTGCACTCACCATAAAACCATCATCAAGCTGAGCTTGCAATGATCCATCGCCTGCGCCTAGCGGGCTAGTTTCTTCAACACAGAGCCAACTACCATCGGGCAGCTCAGCTTTTAATTGATATTCTGCTGGCAGAGCATCGGCTAGGCTTTTTGCGGCTCTAAAAACAAAGGAGCCGTAATCAGCACTAACACGATTATTTAAAGGTACTCTCGTCAGCAGTAGATCATCTATATAGATACCAATCAAACCTTCGCTAGTGTCGGGCACAATACCGTCGACTCGAAGTTTATTAGCAGCGACCTTAATGCTAGCTTTTGGCAACATTACAGAACCCATTGTTTTTTTTATTGACGAAAGCATGTTGACCCCTTACACCAATCGTAAGTGATCTTTAGCCTGTAAGCTCGCAACAAAGCGACCAACTTCTGGGTCCTCGCTCTTGTAACGAGCATACCCCTGCCCTTCACATGAATAACCACATTCAAAATTGTTTTCACGCAAGGATTCAATAAAATCTGCAGATGATTGAAAACGGCGATAGTGAGTTGTACCAAATTCTTTAGGCATATCTTTGTCACCATCAAGACGAAATTCAAAAAATAGGATTGAATCCTTATTTAGCACTTTAGAAAAGCTTGCCAGCTGCGCCTGCTGCACTTCTTCAGGTATTGCGTGTTGAAAAAAGCGCGAATACAAAACAACCGGCTTTCTGAAATCAACCAAATCTTTTAGCGCTTCGGCTGCATCTTCTATATTGGATTCAACTGCTGCAAAACGCTCATTGTCATCAGCAAATTCGCTCAACTCATCGCATATGACTTGATCAGTCACTACTACGTTATGACCTTGGCCATGGAAGAAACGCGAATCGCGCCCGTTACCGCAACCTACCTCAATGATCGTAGCGTCAGTGCTATGCAACCATGATTGTACAAACACCGCGAATTGCGACGGGTGAGTAGGCACAGCAGAGCTGGCGTATACGGACTGCCAGTAATCAACGTTAGCGAGCATATCTATTAGTCTCCAAAGGAATGCCGAAACACAGCTAGGTATTAGCCGGGTAATGCGCCCTCAGTTGCAATATCCACACCATGAACCGGCGTACCAAGGCCCTATCAGCGAGCAAGAGGGTGTAAATTGGGACTGGACCAACAAATAAGTGAGCCGCGCGATGAAGGTAAATGACCAACAGATCGAAGAGTTTTTAGCCAATCACACTGACTGGACAGTCAACAATAACAAGCTTTATAGGCGCTTACGATTCGACAATTTCGCAGCCGCTTTTGGATTTATGACGCGAATAGCCATAATCGCTGAAAAGCAAGACCATCACCCGGATTGGAGTAATAGCTACCAAACGGTAGAAGTTTGGCTCACAACACACCAATTTAAAGGCATTAGCCAGCGGGACTTTGATTTGGTGGAGGCGATTGACGACTGTCTCGCCCAATGACGCACTACGATCGGCCTTTCGGCACTACCTCATACCCCGGCTCTTCGGGCTCATCATCAACCATATCAGCAGGAAACCCATCCGCCAAAACACTAACGCCTGCGGATTCCTCCAAGCGCTTAATAATATTGGGTGACCATTCTCTGGGCCCATAGCGCTCCTGGCCGTCTTCCATAATCTTGATCATCAACGGGCTGATTTCTAGTTCAACACCAGCTCGCTCTGCGATGCTTTGAAATAAGCCGATATCCTTTAAAACTAAGTCCATGGTGAAATTGATATCGCGCGAGCCATTTAATATCACTTGACTCTCGGTTTCATGTACAAACGAATTGCCTGACGATATACGCACAGCTTCGTAGGTGGTGGCGAGGTCCATACCTGCTTTTTTAGCGGTAACCAAGGCTTCACAAAGCGTAAGCAAATTGGCAGTTGCTAAATAATTAGTAAGTACTTTAAGCACCGAGGCGCTACCTAGCTCACCGGTATGTAAGACACGTCGGCCTAATTTTGTCAGCACAGGCAACATGCGTTCAAACACCTGACGATCGCAACCTGCAAATATCGAAATATTTCCCGTCGCTGCTCGGTGGCAACCACCCGACACTGGGCAGTCAACAGCATGTGCGCCAATAGCCTGCACTTTTTCACCCAGGCGCAAGACTTCAGCCTGATCGGTCGTGCTCATCTCAGCCCAGATTTTACCTTCAGACAAGCCAGCTAGTATGCCGTTATCATCCTCAAGCACCATTGCAGATGCAGCAGGTGATGGCAAACAGGTAATCAATAATTCACATGACTCTGCCATCGCCTTTGGCGCATCGCCCCACTTAGCCCCCGCATCAAGAAACGGCTGAGCAACCGCCTTATCCAAATCAAGTACTGTCAGATCAACCCCGTTGCGTAACAAGCTACCGCATAGCTTTCCGCCAACATTTCCCAAACCAATAAAACCCGTTTTCATAGCGTTCTCAATGTACTTTTTTATATAAGTATTGTTAACTTAGAAATTTAATTAGGTAGCAATGCGATCAAGTGATCTGATAAGGCGTCGACTGCATCCTGCAAAGGGCCATCATTATCAATGACCGTATGGCGCTGTAGCGACTTTATATCAAGTTCGGTATTACGTTGCAAACGTTTAACAATTTGTTCAGCGCTATCACGTGTTCGTGATGTTAATCGTTGTTGAACTGTATCTGCCCTAGCAACGATTAACACCACTTCGATTTTAGGAAACGCTGCTCTTATTGCCTCCAGCGCTCCACGACTACCGTTCGCCACCACTACCATTCCATCTTCAATTTTCTCTCGCGCATGCTGCGGCAAGCCATAGTAATTATCATTAGCTTGCCAGCTCACCGCAAATTCACCACGCTTTAGTGCTTGTATGAATAGCTCTTCAGTTAATGAGTCATGCACTTCATCATCAGGGTTGCACGGGCGGGTAATAACTCGTTTGAGAAAGTGAATTTGTGGATGATTAGCAAAGCGGCGGTTCACCGCGGAAAGGATGCTGTCCTTGCCCACACCACTAGCGCCGATAACCAGCAAAAGGCATCCAGTGTGGGCGGCTTGGCTTGAAGACATACGCAGATATAGAACGCTAATGAACCCAATGAGCATAGCAGAAGGGAATTTTTGTGAACCAGTAGATATTCAGAAAACATGACACATATCGCAAGACCGTAATCACTGGAATTTCGGCGCTTCAGGCCGCTGGTATACACTATCTCACGCTCATAACTAGTACAAATGCTACAACGATCCATCCTACTCGGGCTAAGCATAACAGCTGCCCTCGCCAGTTCGCCCGCCTTCTCTATAAACCCTGGCACAGGGTGGGAAGACAGCTATTCAGTCGGTGACCAATGCTACTGCGTGACAACGTTTGATCACGGCGCGGGTGTCATCGAAGTGGACACTCCCGCAGGTGTAAAGACGGTTGAAGAAATCTGCGACATTATTGGCCCAGGTCCTGGCGTGGGGAACAATCCAATCTATAACGATGTACAGTGCGGAAACGGCCCAGCTAATGACGCTATAGATGAAGTACTTTGCCCAGGGCGCGTTGATCTAGGTGCAGACGGTTGCTCGATCATTGGGCCCACCTGGAACCTTGATAATTATTTCACAGCCCCGGATAGCACTAGTGGCGGTGCGATTGACGAAACTGAAGAAAGCGAACAACCACCTGTCGGCATATTGTTTGAAGCAGAAACAGCCGTCACAGCAGATAGTCGTTGGTTTGAAAGCACGATTGACACTCCACAACAAGACAGCAGCAGCGATCCTGATGCAAACCATAGCCTTTCCGCTGGCAATACTACGTATTTGGAACTCCTGCCTGATACCCTAGTGACCGCATCCGACGCCGTTACCACCGACAATCAATGGGATGAACCTGGCTTCGGCCCTATCTTACAGTATGAAATCGATATACCAGAAGCTGGTGTATACGCGATCGCCGTGCGCGGTTATGCTAGCGGCGACTATGATCGACGAATTCATGCAGGCGTGGATGGTTTATGGACCTCTACCAGCGACAACATCACCTTGTGCGAAACGAACCGATGGTCTTGGTCAAACTGTAACGATGCAAACGACACAGTTGAGTTCGCCTCGGCAGGGATACACCAATTGATGTTTTCAGCTGCAGAGGACGGTTTCGAGCTAGATCAGTTTGTGCTAACACCTATAGCTAACGAAGCAAACTCTAACGAAACTGAAACTGAAACTGAAACTGAGACTGAGACTGAGACTGAGACTGAACCTCAGGCTGAATCCGAAACTGAACCCGAACTGGCCGAGGCTATTTCAGTAGGTGAAGGTGTAGCATTTGGTGCATCCCTTACTTACAGTTTTTTGTTTTTAGCTGGCTTGATACTATTGCTGCGAAGACGCACTTCGCAGCAATAACTTAAGTGGCGAACTACTGTAGAAATACCATTGCATCAGCTAGGGACATATCTAAATAAGGCCCCAGCATCATATCGAGTGGAAATGGCGTTCCGTTAAGGTCGATAACGTTATCCGCTAACACGATCTTACTGTTGTATTTATTACCATCAAACGAAATAAAATCACTGGCTGGTGGCGCTTGCAACATGAAGCCCATTGGCGTTAGATCAACAGCACCACCATCAGCATCCAAGTTTATCTCGCCACTAAGGCTCAGTAATAGATCCCCCAAAGTTGTCTCGTTGGAAAATTCAGCTGCGTCTTCGTTACGGTTTATAGTCATATCCGTTGCCGCCGTGCCACCATCGTTATTGGCTATAAGCCTGTAGCTGATTGACGAACCTCCTTGGAACAGCTCAGTCATTAATTTCGCATAATCTGACATCATCGTTTGAGCAGCTTCCATATCACTTTGCGACATGTTCTCCAACTCGTTCATCATCTGCTTAAAGCCAGTCATGGCAGCAATCGACAAACCATCCGTCGAGACTTCAAGTGACCCAGAATTAACTGGCAACATAGATTTGATATCACCAATAGCTAAAACTATCTTGCCGTTGCCTGTTTCACCCGATAAATCATTGTTAGCGTCAAAGGTAAAATCAGAAAACGCAAATTCAGATCCCGTCCTGACATCAATCCCAGAAATACTTTCAATGTTAAAAGATTGTGTGCCTTGGTAAAAACCACTCTCATGGAGCTTCATATCGAATGCAAGGTCAATACCTTCACTGGAGAAAAGCTCCTGGTTTTGACTTAGATCGACGGCCTTGATAGGTAACATCTCGCCGCTTCCGTAGATAGCTTGATCGGCATCGACGGTAAATCGAACTTCACCTCCACCAGCATTTATGGAACCACCGTCTTTTTCTAGTTGATACGGGTTAAGCCTTAACGTGTTGACCGCTTCACCGCTAACCCCTACATGCGAAATCAATTCGAATGGTGCTTGCCCGCTAAAACCTTCAAGCATTTCTGCTAGATCCGGATTCATTGGTTCATCTAGTAACAACGTTGTCGTAATCGCCGACTTACCTACTCTGGTACCAGCATCATCCATAGCGATGGTGGAATGCGACATCTCATGTTTGAGCCGCAATACGACGTCAGCGTTGGCAGCCTTAGAATCCATGACTTTAGTGATAGCCGTACTCTTAAGATAGCCCTTCTCATAGGACTCAACTACAAACGGTACTGGCGATCGTTCGTTGAGGTGTGCGATTAGATCGTTGTATGCAGGCTCAGTTTGATTCCCTGCAACTAAAGTCGTACCCGCCCATGCACCACCTGCGAGCAATGGGATAAAAGCCAACAGCTTTTTCACGTCAATTCTCCCTATCGAAAGAACTTAGTGTAGCTCAGCTGACGCGTTATAAATGGGCAATTTGGAACAAAACGGCACCGCCCATTCGAGTAGGTGCGGGCACTAGTGGTTTTAGCCAGCTTGGCAAACAAAACTACCAAGCTGGCATTCACGCTACACCAGAGAGATGTGCAAAACAGTTACGCGAGAAAATTATGCGAGAAATGACGTTTGTACTGAAGGCGTATTTTGCGGATAAAGGATTGCTTGACCATCCACCATAAACGCCCCGATAGATACAATCGACAAGTTATCGGATATAGAATCTACCGCTGAGTTAGCCCAAACATATTCCATCACATCATCACTGTTTATTGGGGATAACTGCGCACGCAGTGACATCACTTGATGAGGCTCAAGAATCACCTCCGTATTGTCAACGGCTTCATTCAGATCAACTTGGACGTCGTCGAATATCACAGTACCTGGTAAAAACCGGCTTATCACTAAGCGTTCACTGCTTTGGTTTTGCAGCATGAAAGTATCATCAGGTACCGCAGTGCTTCTAAACAAATTAATTAGTAGCTCAGGAGTACGTTTAGCGGCTGCCGGGAATTGGCTTGCGCCAGCTGCCCGAGTGGCTGCTTCGGCCAACACCAATGATGAGGGTAAAAAAACACCTGCGGTACTACCGCCCAGTAGTTTTAGTGTGTTTCGTTTTGACGAATCGTGCATTTGTTTCTCCAATGGATACACAACCACCATATAGTCAAAACCCGTATTTTCAATCGACCGACACAGTTATTAACACGATATCACGCTGCTTCGGCAATGACTGTATTAAGGGCAGCTGAAATCTGTTGCAAACCGAGGGTAGCATCAGCACCGCCAAGCTTCACAGCTTTGCCGGGCATTCCCCAAACGGCACTGCTTTTTTCGTCTTGAACGATCGTCAATGCACCTGTCTCCCGTAGAGTAGTGAGCCCTCTTGCGCCATCTTCTCCCATGCCAGTAAGAAGGACACCAACGGATCGATTGGCAGCGTACTTCGCAACGCTATTGTACAGCACGTCAACCGAAGGTCTGTGTCCTTCGACTTTCTCTGTAACGGTTAGTTTGCAACAAAACTCCTGACCTTGTTTAACGAGTTCCAAATGCTGATCGCCAGGGGCGACGTAACCACAGCCAGCCTGAATAGTTTCGAATGGTGTCGCTAGTTTTATATCGAATTCAGACCAGGTGTTTAAGCGCTCAGCGAAAGGTGCCATGAAATTCTTCGGCATATGCTGAGCAAACATCAGAGCACATGAAGATACGTCAAGACCTTCAAGAAGGTGTCGTAGTGCATCAGGCCCACCCGTAGAAGAACCAATCGCAATAATGCGACTAATCTCAGGTGTCAACTTGACCCCACCTTTGAACTTTGTACGTACATCGGATAAATCAGGTAATGCTACAACTCGTTTTGTTATACGGTTGAACGTACTTTTTGCAGTAGCAGCATTTTTCACTCGAGCAATGATTCCCTGAGCATAATCACTGAGATCATCTTTACTACCAGGATGACGTTTGACCATAAAGTCAACCGCGCCTTCGTTCAATGCATCGAATGTAACTGCGGCACCGGCAGCGGTCAATGATGAGATCATGACTACAGGCATGGGATGAAGGCGCATAAGATTACGTAAAAATGTTAGCCCATCCATTTTAGGCATTTCAATATCTAGCGTTAACACATCAGGTTTATACACTTTAATCTTGTCTCGAGCTTCGTAGGCGTCGAGAGCATATCCAACCACCTCTACCTCAGGATCACTTGAAAGTACTTTTTCAAGAAATTTACACATTGACAGAGAATCGTCAACGATCAGTACGCGACATGGATGTGTATTTGTCATAATATAAATTAAATTCGTTCGAATATGGTGTTGCCTACGCGCTTATAAAATTTCTCTACTTCTTTAATGTTTTCAGAATGTCCAAGAAAAAGGTATGCGCCTGGCTCTTGATGTTCCGCGAAACCACGAATCACTGCTGCTTGATCTGGTTCGGTAAAGTAAATCAATGTATTTCGACACATAATGACGTCAACTGCAGGCTTAATTGGCCAAGGTTTATCGAATAAGTTTAATCGCTTGCCGATTAGCAATTGACGTAACCTTGGAGCTGCTTGCCATGTACCATCTGTTTTCTGGACAAACCACTTTTTTATCAGCTCGTCAGATAAACCTCGCATATATTTTTCAGGGTATGCGCCTTTTTTTACCGAACTAATTGTTTTAGAGTCTATATCTGTACATAAAATACGTACTTCTGATTCTATTTCACTATTACACACTTCAATTGCAAGTGAATAAGGTTCTTGTCCATAACTACAGCCCGCAGACCAAACACGAATTGGCTTATTTCTGATATTTTGTTTCGATAAAATCGGTAGCACGTGTTGGCCGAAGTATTCGAAATGATGCGGTTCACGATAAAAATACGTTAAATTAGTGGTAACAGCGTTGATGAACTCATTTCTCTCGCTATGCCCTTCAGCTTTAATAAAATACAGGTAATCTTGGTAATTATTTAGGTTAAGAAAGGCCATCCTCTTAGCCAATCTATTAGTCAGCATGGCACGCTTCCTATCGGAAAGACTAATACCCGTCATCTCCTTAACAAGGCGTTGAAAGTCCACAAACTCGGCGTCCGTCATTGCGCCTAAGGAGTTGTCTACTGATCTAAGAGAGCTTTGCATTTATATTATTTAGGCGTTACGTTCAACTAGAGATACGCGATTGCTTAGTTGTCAGGTAGTAATTTCTGCATTCCCAGGTCAGCAAGCGCTTCACAAATAGTTTCACTGGGGTTTCTAAATTCAAAAGGTAATTCTTTCGCTGCACAAAAAGAATGGCACTGCCAAAGAAACTGCAATGCCGCTCCATCTACACGGTCGACTTTCGAGCCGTCTAAGGATAACGTTGGCTTATTCTCAATAAAGCCATCAATAGCTGCTTTCAATTCAGAAAGTGAAGAAAGTACAAATTCTTCAGGGAGCGGTATTACCGAGTCTGCTTCATTACTTTCACTCATTAGCGCGCTCCAGCGTCCAGTGATGTCGACAGAATGGGGGCAAGGTTAATTAAGACGACGAGCTTGTTTTCTATTTGCCCGTATCCTCTTATGTACCCCTTGTCTTGGCCATTAGCGCCCTCCTCAATGGGTTGAATTGAGTCGGCTCCCAAGTGATAAACTTCAGAAACTTTATCCACTACAAGCCCAACAATACGGTGCTGCCCATCATGTTCAGTACGGACAATAATAATGGCTGTCGTGGTTGTGTATTCCTTGGGATCCATACCAAAACGGCAGCGTAAATCCACAATAGGCACAATCGCTCCGCGAAGATTGATAACACCTAAAACATGCTCCGGAGCGTTTGGAATTGGGGTACACGGCCCCCAACTTTTGATTTCCTGTACTTTAAGAATCTCTATGCCGTATTCTTCGTCACCCAAAATAAAGGTAAGAAACTGATCTGACATATCAGTCATGCCATCATTATCACTTAATTGTACTTGCATTCTTTTCTACTCGTGTCAGGCGGCTTCAGCCACATATGAACTTTCATAAATACTGGTTGGATCCATAATTAGCGCTACCGAGCCATCACTCATTATTGTTGCGCCCGCTAGCCCTGAAACATTTTTGTAGTTTTTATCCAATGGTTTTATGACGACTTGTTGCTGCCCGATGACTTGATCAACAACTAAACCTACTCGCTTTCCATGTGTATCAACAACAACCACCAAATTTTCTGACTTTTCGCCTGAATGGTTAAAATAACTAGCCATTCGAATCATGCTTAAATATTCTCCGCGAAATTGACATATTTCGCCCCTCTCTGGCACAGTAGAATGCTCTGTTTTAGTCAGTTCAAGCGTTTCGATAATGCTGAGGATGGGTATCACGTATGTTTCGCCCGCTACACTCACTAACTGACCGTCCAATATTGCAAGCGAAAGTGGTAGTTTAATTTCTATCAACGTACCTTTCCCCAATTCGGAGTGCACAGTGACACGCCCTCCAAGGTCGACGATATTTCGCCTAACAACATCCATCCCCACACCGCGCCCCGATACATCGCTAACTTCTTCAGCTGTTGAAAATCCTGGAGCAAATATCAATTGATTAATCTGCTCAAGACTAAGCTCTTCGTCTTCGCCGACGATCCCCCGTTCTCGAGCCAGTGTAAGAATTCTTTCAGGATTAATTCCCTTGCCATCATCTTTAATTTCAATTACAACGCTTCCACTTGCTTGGCGAGCTGAAAGTTTTAGAATTCCGACTTCGGATTTTCCGGCTGCTATGCGTTCTTCAGTGGTCTCCAGACCGTGATCTAAACCGTTGCGTACTAAGTGAACTAGCGGGTCTATCATTCGCTCAAGAACTGTCTTGTCTAATTCAGTAGTTTCTCCTTCTAGTTGTAGATCAACTTTTTTGTCAAGTTTCTTCGACAAGTCACGCACTAAGCGAGGCAGACGACTGAAAGCGGATGAGATTGGTAACATGCGGACTTGCATGACGCTTTCTTGTAAATCTCTTGTGTTGTGCTCAAGATCAGTGACACGCTCCCTAAGGGAATCGCGATCGATATCATCAATGCTGTCACTTACTCTGCTTAGCATTGATTGAGTAATGACTAGCTCACCAACCAAATTAATCAAATGATCTATCTTGTCAGTTGCGATTCGTATAGAGCTTGTTTCTTGATTAGGCTTAGCTGGCTTCTTTGCAGCTTTTGATGAATCATTCTGAGTTGGCTGAGCCGTGACCGGAGTACTTTCTTTCGTGTTAGCGTCTTTCGCGTTAACGTCCTTCGACTTATCGGCCTCTAGCCCCGACACCTCAACATTAAGTGGTGCTTGTGCTTTGTCTATTGGGAGTGCTTCTGTTGGGATTTCTTCGACACTTAGATCGCAATCTGTATCCACCCATTCGAATATTTCTAGAATATCCGCTTTTTCAACATTTGATACTTGAATGACCCACTCGAGAAAACTTTCGCTCGGATCGAAAGCTGCCCAATCACTACAGCGTGAGGAAACACGCAGAGATTCAACACTGGATATTCTAGCTATTTCACGGATCAATAAAAGTGGATCGTTCCCTCGTTTATAAAATTCCGGCTTTGGCAGAAATTGAATAAGCAGCTTACTAATAGCTGTTGGCGCATCGTCGATGACCTCGGTATTCACATCTTTCGTTGCAGCTGCGTCAGAGTCATTGCTAATATCACCAGTGTTAGCAACTGATTTTTCCAACTTCACCTGCACACTAGCTCGATCTGGATGGTCAGAATCATCGTCACCGCCAGCAGTGAGAATAGTCTGCAGTAAATCCAATGCGTTTAAGAGCAGATCTACATCTTCTTCCACGACGGGCCTGCGCTCGGCACGCATTTCATCGAGTAGTGTCTCCATATGATGGGTAAGCTCAGCCATTGGGTTGAACCCAAATGTAGAAGCACCACCCTTGATGGAGTGAGCAGCGCGAAAGACTTCGTTTACCGTGTCTAAGTCGCTATCGCCTTCACCCATGCGCATTAAGCCACTTTCCAGCAACTCAATATTCTCCAGACATTCGTCAAGGAAAATCGCTCTGAATTCTTCTAGTTCTTCATCCATATTATTTAAGCATCGATAACTGTAGCGAAAACAATTTTGCTATTACACGGCGTTAAAAGAAATCGTACCTTCACCATACGCGCCGAGATTAAGTAAAAAGCTAACATTCTCTACTGTCTTTCCAGTGATAGCATCATCTGCCCCGTCTTTGACAGATACCAATTTCAGATGTGATGACTTATCATCCATCATAAGACTTGAGAAAATGTTCATCACTTCATAAAGATTATCAGCGGCGTTGTCAGACAACTTACCGCTACTAACCATGTCCTCAGCCCCCGCAGGAGGTATTAAAGAAAGTGAGCAACCAAGGGCGGCAGCCGCGCCCATATCGCATGTGCAAGTTGCAACAGCTTCATCGCCTTCACCCACATATACAGCCGTATGACTAATGTTTGCCTCATCGAGCCCATCCGCAACCTTCGCGTTTGCAGATGCGCCAGCAACCATTTCCAACATCTGTAGTAATTTTGGTACTTCTGGTTTTATATATGACATGTCTCAACCTATTACTGGTCGAAGGGCTTTTTCAAAAGATTCTTCTGTAAAAGGCTTCGCGATTAAAAATTGAGCCCCAGCCTCTTTAGCTGCAGCACGCATCTCAGCTGTGGATTCAGTAGTAACGAATCCAAATTTGACGGTGTTACCTTCCTCTCTAATTGCTTTTAGGAAATCAATACCATTCATAATTGGCATATTCCAATCACAAAGCACAAGCTCCGGGTTGTATTCACCTATTTTGTCGTATGCCACTGAGCCGTCATCAGCTTCCATAAACTCCATGTCATAGCCCACTCGTTTTAGTGTTCTCTTGACGATCAACCTCATCGAAGTGCTGTCATCCACGATCATCACTCTCATCTATTCTCTCCAATAACAAAATCAACGGATTGTACTAAGCGAGATATCGACCACAAAGCTCTATTGTGAACAACTCCAGTAGGACATAACGGTTACTTAGGTGATCCACTCCTAGTAATAAACTTAACATTAAGAGCACCCCATCCAAGAACGATGGTTACGCCTGCGATATAACCTACTCCTGTCAATTTAAAAACGAACGTGACGATATGGACTAAAACTCCGTTAGTAAAATTAGTCATAGGTGAATAGAAAATCATATGTTTAAAATGAGACAATTGCTAATAATAAGCATGATTGCTGCTGGGCTTATCCCAATGGGAGTCGCCAGTATCATCATATCCGAACAAGCCGGCGACTCGTTCGAACAAACTACGTTCAATCGGCTGCAGGCAGACGTATCGATAAGAAATTCGTTTGTAAGCAATTACTTCGAAACCATCAAAAACCAAGTCATTGCTTTAAGTAATGACACTGCCTCCGTCAACGCAATGAAGAGCTTTTCAAGTTCGTTCTCTATACTTCCGCTCGACTTTTCCGGCTCGACAAAACAAGGCGGCGAAGATATTGATAGTATTAGAAAAAAACTAGGGCGCTACTATGAAGGCAACTTTATCCCTACCCTCGAAGGCAATGGTGACACTACAACAGATGCACAAGACATACTGCCTCAGTCAGATGCCGGCATTGCCGCTCAACACTATTTTCTAGCAAACAACGCTAACCCGGTAGGCAGTAAAGACAGGCTGGTGACATTGGATACCTCTAACGCCTATAGCAACACTCATTCAATATTTCATGAGTCATTTAACGAATTTCTCGATCTATTTTCTTACTACGATATATTTCTAGTTGAGCCCGAGAGAGGCGACATCGTTTACTCGGTTTACAAAGAGGTAGACTTTGGAACCAGCGTCTTTACTGGCCCTTATAGCGACACTGGTTTGGCGGAAGTGGTCCGTGAGGCAATGACAATGCGCCCTAACGAATATGTTATTTCCGATTTCGGTAACTACTTACCTTCATACGGAGCCGCCGCAGCTTTTGTAGCATCTCCGATATTTGATGATGAAAAGCTGATTGGTGTTATGGCCTTTCAAATTTCCGTTGACACCCTAAGCAATATAATGACACTAAGTGATGGTCTTGGCGAATCCGGCGAATCATTGCTAGTCGGCAGAGACAATTTGCTGCGTTCACAATCTCGACTGAATGAAGAACCCACTATACTAAGAACATCACTTAACGCCAACGCTGTGTCAAAGGCATTCGAAGGCGAGGAAGGCGTAGCCACCGAATCTGATGGTGAAGGCAACTATTTATATGCATACGCGCCGCTTGAGGTTGAGGGCCTGGATTGGGCAATTGTTTCGCGTATGAAAAACGACGAAGCTTTAGCTGCGGTCTCCGCCTTGAGAAACACCGAATTGTGGGTGGCGGGTATATCGATAATCCTTGTTACGCTATGCTCGATTTTGCTTGGACAGTTTTTTTACCGTCAGTTGGGTGGAGATCCGAGGGATATGATGCGCATTGCAACAGAAATTGGCCAAGGTAACCTTGCGGACGCTCCAGGAGATGAAAATTCAAAAGGCGCTTACGGCGAGTTAGTCAAAATGCGTGGCTTACTTCGATCTATTTTGCATGACGCCGTGTCCATTGCTGGCAGTGTGAACGCAGGCGCAAGAGAGCTATCCGATGCAAATGTCGGGCTAAGCGACCGTACCGACCAACAGGCTGCAAATCTGGAAGAAACAGGCTCCAGCACCGAAGAACTAACCAGCACAGTCAAACAGAATGCTGAGAACGCAAAGGCTGCGGACAAACTGGCGAAAAGTACTCAATCTCGCGCACTAAGTAGCGGCGATGTCTCTTCAAACGCGATCACGGCAATGGAGGATATTAGTGCCGCAAGTGAGAAAATAGCAGACATCATCAGCGTCATCGATGAAATCGCTTTTCAAACAAACTTGCTCGCACTGAATGCTGCTGTAGAGGCTGCACGCGCTGGAGAGCAAGGTCGCGGTTTCGCTGTTGTTGCCAGTGAAGTAAGGCAGTTGGCTGGCCGAAGTGCGTCGGCTGCTAGAGAGATTAAGGATTTGATCGAAGACAGTGTTACTAAAGTTAAGGACGGCACGCAATTAGTCACCGAATCCGGCCAGGAGCTAAGATTAATTGTGGATTCGGTTTCAGAGTTAACTGATCTTGTTGGCCAAATTTCTATCGCGACTGATGAACAAGCTGTTGGTATCGAGCAGATAAACCATGCATTGGTGCATATGGACAGCGTAACTCAACAAAATGCCGCGATGGTTCAGGAAGCCGCCACCACGAGCAAAAAAATGAGTTGCGAGGCAGAGCAATTGAGCGGATATATCAGCTACTTCTCCGCAGACGGCGTCAAAAGAGACGCTGAAGCTGCTGAGGAATACCTAAGATCGCTAATCAATCTAGATTGTAGTGCGGCGCTTACCTCTTCAAGCAACGTGACACCTTTAAGGCAATCGCCTAAGGCAAACAACGCACCTGACTATGGTGAGGCAGCAAACTCTCCCGAACTGCAGCCTGCTCCGGTAAAACGGGCTTCAGGTTCAGATGAAATGTGGGACGAGTTCTAAAAGCACAACCCCATGGAGGTTGTCGACTAATAGCGGTCGATAGCCTCCGGCACTCTCCTAAAGACACAAAAAAAGCCGCATACCTAGCGGCTTTCATGCTTCTGGAATCTCCAGAATAAGTAATTTGGTAGCGGGGGTAGGATTCGAACGGGGCCGCCCACGGCATACGACCGGTCGTAGGTTCGGTATTGCAGTTGCGCGTAGGAGTACAGCTAGGAGTGCTAAAAATATTGGTAGCGGGGGTAGGGTTCGAACGGGGCCGCCCACGGTATACGACCGGTCGTAGGTTCGGTATTGCAGTTGCGCGTAGGAGTACAGCTTAGGAGTGCTAAAAATATTGGTAGCGGGGGTAGGATTCGAACCTACGACCTTCGGGTTATGAGCCCGACGAGCTGC
>CALGND010000020.1 GCA_937958675.1 uncultured Granulosicoccaceae bacterium | reverse complement strand
ACATAGCCCTAGAAATTGCTGGCATCCTGTTAGATTTGGACAGAAAAGACGATGCATGGGACTTTGCACGCCCTGCTGTTGATGTCTTTATTGCCAGCGAAGCCTTCGAAGATGCAGCGCTAGCTTGTCAGTATATCTACCTTGCCGACAAAGACGACGCTATTCCCGCCATTGGACAAGCCGCTTGGCTAGCGGTGACCTACCCGGTCGATCCGCACCTAACAGCCAACGTACTCTCACACATCATCGATGAAACCCCGGACGAATCCGATGGTGCGGCAGTAGCGGCCGCTACTGCACACTACGTGGTTGATCTGCGAAGCGACGGCACAAGGCGAGAAGAACTTCGGCTATTTACTGGCGCTAATCTGGCGCGAGTAGCCAAACGGCACGGCAATGTAAAATCGCAAATGGAATTTGAACTTTGGGTAGAGCGGATGGAACTCGATGTGCCTGATAAGTTTTTAGTGCGTTTAAGGAACGTAATCGATGTCATGGTACAAACGGATTGGTGGTTTGATCGCGAAAAACTGCAATCCAAAATTCAGGATTGAATAGATGTGGCAAGAATCAAGCAATACAGAACACCCCACACAGGCCTCAATGACCGATGTAGTATTTCGTATCGATTGCGCGCGTTTAATCGTTGATCACGCCGCAGCATTGGCTGACGCGGTTTGCGAGCTAGCACCACAAATCACTGAATCTCCACGTGCTGGTATTCACCCGATCCATGTAGCCGGCTCTCAAAATGGTTGGGAAAGACCAGAAAACGAATCCGAATATCTTTTGTTATCAAAACGCACCCGTTTTAGGATACGTATCGATGTAGAAAGTGCTGCGTCACTTATTGTGCAGTTAAGCGGCGTCACATTGGATATCAGTGGTTCACCGCTACATATTATCGGTGGTCAAACCAAAGCGTTATTGCCGTCGTCAACGTTGTTCTCCCGATACACATTTTTTGATGACCTAGATGTTAACTGTGACGAGCATGCATTTGAGGAACGTATTATTCGTCAGTGCCGTGAGAGTAATTTTTCGCCCACGAAAATTCTCTGCGGCAAAGAACATACTGTGAAAACACGACAAGGTCCTCGATTAACACGTAGTGTCATGTTGGCAGATATACCTGCCCCGCAATCGCAGCTATTGCAAGACAATGGCTTGGGTCACGGCAGAACCATGGGGTGCGGAATGTTAATCCCGCATAAAGATACCGGTGCGGTTAATGATAGCGTTGACGCAATATATTGATCTAGGCAAACACTAGGCAAATTCGCTCGGGTCAAAACCTGCTTTTTCGTAAAAAGCGCGAGCCTTATCGGCGTCTTTTTCAACACCTTGCCCTTCCATAAACATCATACCCAGAGTTGACCAGGCTCCGGCCAGCCCGCTCTCCCCGGCTTGCTCCAACCAGCGGATAGCTTCGTCAGCATTTTGCTCTACGCCTTCACCAAATAAATGCATCACACCTAGCCCATGTTGGGCCAAACCTAAGCCTTGCTCGGCGGCACTTCGCATAAGATTCGCAGCAGCGCTGGGGCGCGCGATAACACCTAGGCCGTTTTGAACCATGATGGCACAACGATATTGCGCATCGGCGTTACCCTCATCTGACATCGGCTCTAGCATCTGCCACGCACGTCGAAACTCTTTGGCTTCAAAAGCGGCGATTCCGCTGGACAATTGCATACCTTGTTCGTCGGTGAGTTCAGACATGAGTCACTTCCTTTCCTAAGCGATTAACCAATACACTGCAGTATACCGACATTCCTACCTTCAACCGATATCACTTTAGGCATACGGTACGCTTCTAGTCCAGCACGGATTCTTAAGCCAATAATTGCGCGAACCTTGCCCATTGGCATACGATACAATGAACAATAAATAGCCCCAAGTAAGGAATGCTAACCACATGACAAGCGAGACACCGAACAATTCACTCACCAAGGTATGTCAATTAAGCGATATACCAAGCAATGATATGCGTTGTGTGTCGCTCAGTGATCGTAACGTGCTAGTAGCCAATACCAGCGAAGGTGTGTTTGTCGCAGATGAAATGTGCACGCACGAAGACGCCAGGCTCTGCGATGGTAATCTTTCAGGTACGAAAGTGAAATGCCCATTGCACGGCAGCCGTTTCGAATTAACTACCGGTAAAGTGCTAGATGATCCTGCGAACGAGGATCTTGTTGTTTACCCCGTCACCATCGTTGATAACGATGTCTTCATCAATTTAAGCAATAGTTAACGAAAACGACTAACACGAATTTTACGAGAATCCGCCCTAAATGAATGATCAAAGCCAATACACAATTGCCGACGCTGAAATGATGCGATCGGTTATTCAACGCGTCGCTACCGGGCCCGAACTCAGTAAAAATATCTCTCGAGAGGAGGCGCGCTCTGTCATGCACGCACTGCTTGATGGTTCGGCAGACCCAGTGCAAGCTGGCGTATTTTTAATTGGTCTACGCATGAAGCGCGAAACCGATGATGAGCTTAAGGGGGTGATGGATGCGTTACAGGACGTCACTACCATCGTTAATGCACCTATTGATGAAGTCGTAGCGATTTCTGAGCCGTACAATGGTTTTAATCGTACCTTACAGGGCTCTCTATTCGCACTACCAGTGCTAGCCGCTTGCGGTGTTAACGTCTATTCTCACGGCGTCGAATCGGGCGGCCCTAAGTTTGGTGTTAACCACCACACCATCATTAAAGCTTTGGGCGGGAATCCCAAGCGAACAACCAGCGATGTTGCTAAGCGTATCGCCGACCCAAGTATTGCTTGGGGCTATGTAGACCAAGCCCAGATGTGCCCTAGCCTTCATTCACTTAATGATCTGCGCGCGCGTATCGTAAAACGCCCTGTGCTTAGCACTACTGAGGTGCTGGTATTTCCTATCAAGGGCGCTCAAAAAACGCATTTAGTAACAGGCTATGTTCACAAGCCGTATCGTGATACTTACTGCATGCTTGCGCGACACGTAGCTTACGACTCGTTGCTATTAGTACGCGGCACTGAAGGTGGCATTATCCCCTCATTTAGAGCACCGGCACACGTGGTCCGATATAGCGATGGTGTGGACTACGAGGAACACGATCTGGATCTTGAAGTTATAGAGCTACTACGCGAATATCGCGCTGAAGATATCCCCGATGATCTACCGATGGCAACTAAGAAGAACAACCCAATTGGCAGGAAATGGGACATCGAAGCACTATCCGAACTGTGCGCGGAAAAAGGCCGTGAAGCACTTTCAGGGAAAAGTGGCCCCATGTACGATGCCGCCGTACTCGGCGCAGCCTTAGTGATGTGGCACACCGGAAAAGAAAAAGATTTAGCTACGGCGGCCAACAAAGCACGTGACGCAATCTCTTCAGGTGATGCCATGCGCCACCTAGAGGCTGGTTTGTAGCAGCGAAATTAATAAGGCACCAACATGGCACCGATGGACATCATTTTTATTACCGATCTGCGAGCCGACGCTATTATTGGCATTTACGAAAAAGAACGCAGCATAAAACAAACAATTAGTATCGACTTAGAGCTTGGCACATCAGTTGAGAAAGCCGCACAGCGGGATAACATAGAAGATACGCTTAACTACAAACTACTTTCTAAACGCGTTGAGGCATACGTACAACAAAGTGAATTTCAGCTTATCGAAACCCTTGCCGAACGCATAGCCAGCATTATCATGGATGAATTTTCTGTGCCATGGCTTCAGCTAACCCTCCACAAGGTGGGTGCGCTCAGTAACTCAGGCGATGTCGGCGTTAAAATTGTTAGATCAAAAACCCGCTAAGCTATGACGCGCATCTTATTAAGTATCGGCAGCAATATCGAACCAGAAACCAATTTCAAACGCTGCGCCAACGCGCTAGCCACTCATTTTGAACACCCATTATGGTCGCCTGTGTACCGCTCTGCAGCCGTTGGTATGGACAGTGATGATTTCTTAAACGCCGTTGTTTCAGCTCAAACGGTTCAAACAATCGAATCAGTCGCGCAACTATTAAAAAAAATTGAAAGCGAGCTTGGTCGTGTTCGCACAAGCAATAAGTTTTCGAGCCGAACGATGGATGTCGATTTATTACTTTTTGGTGACAGTATTATAAACACGCCAACCATCACTATACCCAGAGCAGAGATCACTACTGCTGCACATGTGCTGATACCAATAGTGGATCTCATACCCAATGACACCCACCCTGTGCTAAAAAAAACCTATAGCGCTTTATTAAGTGAACTTAAAAGAGCAAAACCTGAAGTGCACCAGATTTTGTCAAAAGTGGCGCTTAATTTTTGAGCCTTTTGTGCTGAACGGCTGTTAGTGCCTATTGATGGTCTCATTTATTGTTTGAATCCAAACCATTGTTGCTTATCTAAATCGCCCTACCGCCATCCACTTTGATAATCTCACCCGTAATAAATTCTGCTGCATCGCTAGATAGATAAACCACAAGTTGCGCGATATCATGGGGCGTACCTTGACGCGCTAGCGGTATCTCAGCAATTTTTAACCGTTGTTGTTCGGCATCCAACGAGCCATCCTCTGGCCATAAAATGGCACCTGGCGCAATACCGTTAACGCGAACCTGCGGCGCTAATTCTGCTGCCATGGATTGGGTTAGCATCGCTAGCGCCGCCTTCGCAGCCGAATACATCATGTGATCTTTGTATGGTTTAAATGCATGGATATCCACCATATTAATCACTGAACCTTTGTTTTTAGCTAATTCTGTATGTGCTGCTTGCGTGACAAACAACGGGGCTGCGACATTACTGGCTATAAGGTTGGAAACATCGTCGTCAACAATATTGCCGATAGGCGTAGGGAAAAAACTCGAGGCATTGTTGACTACGATATCCAAGCGTTTCCACTGATGGATAGATTGTTCCACTAGCCATTGAGCTTGGTCTTTAGTGCCCAATCCTGTTCCAAGCGATATCGCTGAGTTGGCGCGTATGACGTTGAGTTCTTCAACTAATTGTTCTGCCGCACTCTGCGATCGGTGATAATGCACCACGACATTAACCCCTACAGAATGTAAAGCCTTCACACTTGCGGCACCGAGTCGTTTAGCTGAACCCGTGACTAGCGCTACTTTATTTGTAAGGGTTAATGAGTTAGCAGACATGCTAATCAGATCCCATGTAATAACTATTGAGCAGTAGCGGCAATTGCCAACTCGGTTAAGGCGTCAGGCACGATTTCCGCTGCACCAAAGTAGTTACTCACAGTGATAGTGATATTAGGATGGGCAGCCTGAGCAAGTGCAACGGCTTCCGGGATATCATCCCTGACATGAGCACCCTTAGCTAAAAAATACGGCACCACGACGATAGATTTTGCACCTTGATCAACAAGGCTATTAACACCATCGGGAATTAAGGGTTCAGCAAGCTCTAAAAAGGCACATTCCACTAGATCGAAGTGCTCGTTTGCACGCGACGCGACTTGTGCGGTTAGCGCTTTGATTTCTTCGTTTGATTCTGCACGACGACTGCCGTGCGCAATGATTAAGAGAGCAGACATAAACTTTAACTAGGGCAAAGGATGCGACTAGCTTACTACAGTTTTGATTGACCCGGATTCACACCTAAGCTTTGATCCAGCTCTTGTAGCCCTCTGAATCACCCTCTTTACCATGCTCATACCCCGCAGTGTAATCCTCTGTTATGCGTTGTTCTTCCAACAAAGGGTTGCCCAGAGCGCCACTGGCCCATCCATGATAATAAGCGTCGCTGACGCCTGCCTCGAACATAGCCTTAAGTGTTGAGTGGTAGTTTGCTTTATCCATGTCTAATAGTTTAGTGGAATCCTAAAGCAGGTTATATATACCTTTGGTTATAGGCTATTTATTCCGGTCAGTATCCCGCCCAAACAATCTGTTGAGCGATTTGACATTTTGATCAATAAACTCGGGGGCTTCGATATCAATGACTTGATCGATCACCCACCTATTAGTTTGATCTTCGCCCAGCAACATGAGCACGCAGTGCCCCAAAAAACGTCTAACTTCGTAATTGGGCTGGCCGTCGTTGTACTCCAAGGTTGAGTATTCGCCAAAGCGCTGATTAAGCAAGGCGATAAACGGCGGCCGGTATTGCCCTTCTCCGGCGATATCGGTGAGGTTATCTTGTATCTGGTCCGCCGCTTTACGGCAAATCTCTGAAATCAGTGTTTCGCGCTCGGGGTCTGATAGAAACTCACTGCACAGCCTATCAACCAGTTGAATTTGAAATGCAAGATACTCAGTGATAACACCGATGCGTTGCTGATCGTCATCGTAGCGAAAATCTTCGTCATGTAAATTGATCGCACCATTCAACGCGGTTCGCCATTGAATAAACGCTAGCGCACTGGCCTGATCCTTTAAGGACTTCTCGGTCAGCACCTCACGCTTAGTATCCTCTGGCGTGGAGTTGTGCCAACGATCTTTTATACGACGAACAACCATAGTCTAAATCTTATCCAAGCTTGCAGTGCCTAGCCTCATGCTATTCTAACCCTATGAGCACTCTTTCAGGCCAGCAACTGACCACTCTTTGTGAAGACGTGCAGTTTAATTGTGCAATTTCAGATGTGCGTTACGCAAGAAACTACTCCTGCAATGGAGTCGATATAAAAGAATTGTCGCTGTCCCTTATATCCTCCTCTAGTCAAACATGAGTGAACAACACATTGACCACCCACACACTCTTTGAAACCAAACCAGGCTCACATATCTATGTTGCTGACAATGTACTCACTACAGAGTTTTGTAGCGACGTAATAAAACGTTTTGAAGATGCCACTGACGAGCAATATCAGGGACGTATCGGGCAAAATGAAGTTGAGCAAATGGATATCAAGCGATCTACCGATCTAGTTATTAGCGGCAAAGATCATTGGAAAGATGTTGATCGTATGCTGTTCTCTTCTCTGGGCGGCGCGCTAAACGTAATGCGTGAGCAGCATGCTTTTTTTCGCGGCCGGTTTAAAGATTTCGGCTACGCTATTCAGCGCACCGAGCCAGGCGAATTCTTCCATTGGCACATTGACGGCGGCAGCCATTCTTTTGCTGATCGGCAGCTGGTGGCAATCTGGTATTTAAACGATGTGGCTGGGCCTGGCGGGGAAACAGAGTTTAAACACCATGCGGTGAGGATAAAGCCTGAAGCTGGAAAACTATTGTTGTTTCCACCGTTCTGGACTCACGAGCACCGTGGTGTCACACTGGAAAAAGGTGTTAAATACATTGCTACCACTTGGGTTCTATTCGCCTAGCTAAACTTGATAGTCCAACCCAGCCATGCCAATAGCTGCCTGATCCGGAGATGCTCACGCCCCATGCAAAGTAACATTAAGCACGTATTAAGTGCCACAGACCTTGAAACAATCCGGACTCATATCGCAACAGCCCAATGGCAATCTGGGGCGGCAAGTGCTGGCGCTTCGGCGCGCTCCAAAAAAGCGAATGAGGAGATGGATCAAGGTAGCGAGAGCTGGAAGGCGATCAATCAGCTTGTGGTGACTCAGCTTTACTCTCACCCAGTTTTCCAGAGCATGGTATTACCTTTAAAAGTATCAGCAGCGTTTGTTTCAAGGTGCTTGCCTGGAATGCATTATGGGCGACATATCGACGACCCGATCATGGGCAGCCTAAATTCGCGTTATCGAAGCGATGTGGCCGTCACCGTATTTCTAAGTGAACCCGACACCTACGATGGTGGGGAGCTCAAGATTCAGTCGCGCTTTGGTCCGGTGTCTGTGAAATTACCTGCTGGTAGCGCCGTGGCATACCCTGCGTCAAGTTTGCATGAAGTAACCCCGGTAACACGGGGCGAAAGAGTGGTGTGTGCTTTATGGGCGCAGAGCATGGTGCGCGATGCACAGCAGCGAGAGTTATTGCATGATCTTGACGAAGCCCGTCAGGCACTTCACCAAAGCACACCCAAGGCTCAGATAACGACACAAATTGAACAGGTGTATGCCAATTTGTTACGGCTCTGGGCTGACGTGTAATCGCTTATCAACGGAACATCAGACAGCGCAGACTAATCGTACCGTTTATGATAACGGCGCCGAGTACCTGCTCGTTGTACGATCACACCAATAATCTCACTAAAATCAGATGGAGTGCTTTCGCTCGGGTAAGCATCGTTTAGAGAGCACAAATGCCAGCTATCATCTTCGCGACACTGTAGTTGCCTGAAATGAAAATCTTCCACCGCGGCTTCGGGATCATCTGATGTTGCTTGACTGCTTTTATCTGCTGCGCGCCGAGCCAGCACATAGCTACCATGGGTCGCAAGGCCGGTGGGATCGATCACAATCATACAACCTTGAGCGAACTCTGGCTCCATACTGTCGTCCAGTACTTGCAATACGAACGTTTCCGCTTCGGTGCAGGTTGACGGCTCTAGGCGTTGTGCATCGGCTGGTGATTCTTTAAAAAATTGAATCTTACTTTCGGTCATATCACGCCATTTTTCGCCAAGGAATAACGATGTCGGCTATCCCACCGAATAGCGAACTAAGCACTCCGCGCTCATCCAAACGGTGATACTGCACGCGCATCGTGATCGCACATCCCAGCATAATCGATATAGTGGCGATGATAGAACCTAGCGCCAACGTAGAGATACCGGTGACGCCTTGCCCGATCGTGCATCCCAGAGACAACACACCACCGATTCCCATCAGCGCACCACCGATCATATGGTTGATCATATCACCGCGTTGACTAAAGGTTTCGATCCTGAAGGTTCTGCTGATAACGGAATAGACAAACGAACCGGCGATTACGCCAAATACCACTGCGATTGCAAAACTGATTGTGGAACCGGTGTAGGTCATTAGGTAGCTTATTGAATTGCCTGTCGGAGCGACAAAGCTTAAGCCCTCTAACGGTACTGGATCGAAGTCATCATACCCAAAGATGCCAGTAATGACCCAAGCGCCAACCACTACAGCACCAACCACAATACCGCTAAACCAATTGTCAAAGTTACTACGAAGCTCTTCAATACTGAATGCTATACCAATCAACACAATCGATACGACTCCAGCAAAAGCCCATCGCAAACCGTCAGTGACTTCAATGTTTAGCCAAGGGAGGATTGTGGATGCTAGTCCTTGATCTTCGATACCTTGCTCTGCCAAATCAAGCGAAAGGGGTTCAATTAATTCGATGCGGGCAACACCGATGATACCGCGCAAAGTCATATATGCGGTTAGGCCTAATATAATGAACACGACCAACGACTTTAAGTTGCCAGATCCAACACGGACAAGTGTGCGTTGCCCACAACCGCCTGATAGCGTCATGCCCACACCAAACATCAAGCCACCAATAATTAGACCACCCAAGCCAAGTGTGGTTGTTCGATAAATACTCTCCGTTAAATCAATCTGTCCGCTAAGCTCAAGAAGCTGCGCGCCACCTACCGCGACTCCCATCGCTAAAAGCCAAGCACCAAAGCGCCCCTTTAACCCCATATTAACCCAGTCACTGACGGCCCCCATGGTACAAAAATTAGTTTTGTTTACCACAGCACCAAAAACAAACGCTAGCGCAAAACCAATTGCGGCAACATAATGAATATTAGTCAATTCCATCAATGAGTCTCAGCTTGATTATTCGAATGGTTTATCGCACTCAACAATCGTATAAGTCAGGTGCAAATAAAAGAAGAAGTTTTAAACAATAGGGTTTACGAGCCGGACCTACGATCCGACCGTGTTACAGACAACTAGTCTTTCTTCTATCCTTTCTTCAATCGGTAAATAAAGGTATCGCCTTCGGTCAAGGAGTCGAGTAGCTCGTTCCCAGTTTGCTTAGCAAATGCTTCAAAGTCTTTCACGGAACCAGGGTCAGTTGCTGTGACGCGCAGTATGTCGCCTGGTTGCAGCTCTTTAAGTGCCTTTTTTGCTCGAATAATTGGCATCGGGCAGTTAAGGCCCGTTGTATCGAGTTCCTTAGTGACATCAGTTGCATCGCTCATATATTTTTGCCTTATTTATGTTTAATCGTAAACCTAAATTGTAAAATCTAATCGTGCTCGCCCATTGGACGTGCTTCTCGTTTTTCTTTCAATAATCTTTCTGCCTGGTGGATGTTTTCCGCAAACATCATGCGAAAGGTAGTATTGGGTGCTAGGTTCTGCCTTTTTCGCTGTTCATTAACCAGTTTTTTCGCCTCTCGGTAATCCGGGACACTTTGCAGATGCGTCAGCTGATTAAAGGCGTTTATTTCGAAAATGTGGTATTCCAAGAGAATATACTCTGTAAAACGGCATGGTATAAGGGTATTCGTTGTTTACGCCTCATACTATATATCTAAGGTAATAGATTACCACTCTGGATGAAATAGCGTATATCCGCGTTGCGGTACACACTATAGCCATGAAGCGGTATCGTACTGATTAACCATAAGACATACAGCTACATTCCATGCGCCAATACCCCGCCTTTCTATCGCTCCAAAACCGCGACTGCCTGGTTGTTGGCGCCGGATCTAATGCCCAATGGCGAGCTCGCGCACTAATTCGGGCAGGGGCTTTGGTGACAATGGTGAGCACCGAAACAAAGCCGCAGCTTGAGGGTCTACATCAGTATCTCGAACGTAGCTTCCAGCAAGATGATCCCGCTGACTATTGGTTGGTTATTGCAGCCACTGGCGATGAAGATCTAAATGCCGAAGTGACTAAGGCCTGCGAAACATATCGTACGTTTTGTCACGAAGTAAACAACCAAGAAGCCAGCTCATTTGCCTTGCCTGCCATTATTGACCGCTCACCTCTATTAATTGCGCTTAGCTCTGGCGGCGCAGCACCGGCATTGGTGCTTAATTTAAAACGCAAGCTCGATAGGCTCATACCAGCAGCTTTTGCACAAATGGCGGAACTATTAGAACACCATCAAGATAGGATCGAAAAGCTGATTCCCAAGCAAAAAGAACGAGCGAAGTTTTGGCGACCTCTGCTTGATGCTCCGCTAGCACTGCCAACAGCGTCAAACACGGCAGCCCACTTTGAACATGTATTAGAGAACGCCATAAATACATACGATCCGAATGCAGAGAAAAACTCAGGCAATGGCTTTGTATCACTTGTGGGATCCGGGCCAGGCGATCCCGACTTACTAACACTGCGAGCATTACAGCTCATTCAATCCGCAGACGTTATTGTTTATGATCGCTTGGTGAGTAAAAGTATCGTTGAAATGCGCCGCAAGGATGCCCAGCTACTTTATGCAGGCAAAGCAAAATCTGAACACACCATGGCGCAAGTTTCAATCAATCAACTTCTGGTGGATCTAGCATTAGAGGGCCATAGAGTGGTGCGCTTAAAAGGTGGTGATCCTTTTATTTTTGGCCGCGGAGGCGAAGAGATCGAAACCCTAGCCAAACACAACATTCCTTTTCAAGTAGTACCCGGTATTACAGCTGCATCTGGGTGCGCAGCATTTACGGGCATTCCGTTGACGCATCGCGATCATGCGCAATCATGCGTCTTTGTTACCGGACACCTAAAAAACGGCGAAATTAATTTAAATTGGCAAGACCTACGCGACCCAACACAGACAATTGTGATTTACATGGGGCTAAGCGGCCTAAATCAAATTTGCGAAAAGCTGATATCCGTAGGCAGAAGCAACGTTACGCCAGCCGCACTAGTGGAGCAAGGCACAACGCCTAATCAACGTGTCCATATCAGCACACTAGGCGAATTACCCGAGGTAGTTAAGAAGAGCAACGTTCGCGCACCGACGCTTCTCATCATCGGAAACGTGGTGAGCTTGCATCAGTCTTTACGCTGGTTTCAACCTGAGCAAGCGAGCACAGATTCAAGCAGTTCTCACTTCTCAGAGTAGACGTCTCAGAGTAGACGGCTTAGGCCATCAAGCTTCGTTCATGATATTTTTATAGCTAACGTTGCTCGTGGCAGGCTGACACTCTTTTTTAATCACTTTGCGTTGGTTTTGTCTTTATCAGTGATTCTAGATTAGCAAAAGGGTTATGTGTTGCCGCTTTACCTTGATCTCTATCACCCGCTGTTTGCTGCTCTACTAATCGCTGGTGTTCGTTGTCGTGACAATAAACACATAGCAATTCCCAGTTACTGCCATCGGCGGGATTGTTATCGTGGTTGTGATCACGGTGGTGCACCGTGAGCTCTTGCAAATTGACTTGCGTGAATTCGCGCATACATCGGCCGCATATCCATGGATAGAGCTTAAGCGCCCGTTGTCGATACCCTTTCTCGCGGGTGGCGTAATCTGCCCTTGCACTCGCGACCAACTTATCGAGTTTGCTCTGATCAGACTTCTTCATGCGATCCAAACCGGTGGAACGAGCGTTCCAATGTACCTGTTTTTCGGCCAAATAGGCCAATGGTTGCAATCCATAACAGCGAGCACAAGCGACGCTGCGCTTAGTACGACTATCCTGCTGATTTTTCGACTATTTTACTGGCTTCCGAGATACCAAAAAAAGGCGATTGCGCAGTCAAGGAAACCCGAATCTAGCCGTTACAAGGAAGAGAACACGGAAACGCTACAATCTCGGGATATTTTCAGTGGATGAGGAATCTCGAATAGACCACTATTTCGAGAATGATGTACCACTATGGGTGATGGATCCACAAGCAGGCGAGACACCATTCGGCATAATCAAAATGTGCTTCTGTACTCTGGCGTAAAGTTTTCAGCCATTGGCTCTCTTGCAGCATCAGTAGTGCTTGTGAGCACATTTGACTCTATCGTCGATGTCACCATGGCCTATTTGTGGATGGCGATCGTTTCATCCATTTACCTTTTTCGAGTCCTCGATAGCTATCAATTTAAACGTGACTCCTCGGCAGAGTCACGAACGCGCCATTGGAGCACTCGATTCTATTGGCTGGCATTGGCATCTTCAGCTGCTTGGGCCAGTTCTATCTGGCTTATGTTTCCAGCGGACCACCCCGCATACCAAGTTTTGTTAGTACTCACAATTGGTGCAGTCGCAGGAGGCGCATTAGCCTCCCTACCCTACGACAACAAACTTTCGTTAGTATTTCAACTCATCCTGTTTTTATCAGTAGAAGTAAAGTTACTAAGCGTTAGTACTCAATTTTCACTCGAAGTAGCCTTGTATAGCTTGTTTGTGTTTGGGTTTCTGATTAGCTGTGGCTCTAAGGTAGGCACTAATTACTTAGAACTATTGCGATTAAAACAAGACTCACAAGACAATAATATCGCGCTTATTAAAACCACTGAACAAATGGCGCAAATGGGCTACTGGCAATGGAAAATCGGTAGCAAATCTGTCGATCTTTCTGACAATATTGCTAAATTGCTCGGGCATAATAGTAACTCTATATCAATCAAGCATTGCTTCGCACGCGTTCACCCCGATGATAAGCACATCATAAACACATCGTTAAACTCTATAATTGAAAACGAACAAAGCGAAGAAACAGCGATCGAATATCGCTTAAGCTTAGCCGATGATCCAGCACCTAGGCACATGCGGCAGTTGATAAAACGCATGACCGACACAGACGGAAATTTGTGTTTATTTGGCTCTGTTCAAGACATTTCTGCGATAAAAAAAGCAGAGCAAAAGATCTACAACATGGCATATTATGACGACCTAACCCAATTAGCCAATCGCGCTCACTTTCATGAGCATCTAGAACGCCACACCACACATGCCACTAATACATCGCAAAACTACTCACTCATCTACATCGATTTAGATAACTTTAAGGGTGTCAACGACTCCTATGGCCATGAATGTGGTGACGCATACTTATCCGCATTTGCAGTTCATATGCGATCATGCATCGGTCGGTCCAATTTTGTCTCTCGTTTAGGTGGCGATGAATTTTGCATTGTGCTGCATGATGTCAGCGACAGGGATCAAATTAAAAAAATCGCACAACGAGTCTTAGCTTTCTGTGATCAACCCATTTGGATTGGCAATCACTGCATTCATCCAAAACTCAGTATAGGCATCGCGGTGTTTCCAGAACACGGAGATCGGCCCGATCTAATAGTCAAACGCGCAGACACCGCTATGTACTATGTAAAACAACATGGTAAACACAACTTGGCGTTTTACTGTGAAAGCATGGATCAGGATGCTACTGAACGCGTACGCCTTGAGGCCGATCTGCGACAAGCTTTAGCTGATAATGATTTTGAGCTCTGGTATCAACCAAAAATGGATGTCAGCGACAACAGCGTTGCCGGTGTTGAAGCCCTGATACGATGGCGCCACCCAGACAAAGGTTTAATACCACCCGACTTGTTCATTACCACCGCTGAGCGTGTGGGCGTGATTAAAGAGATCGGCGAATGGGTATTAGTAACAGCGTGTGAACAACTAAAGCAGTGGAATAGCCAAGGGTATCAACTAGAGATGGCGGTAAACATATCTAGTGATCATTTCGCCACCGAGGGTTTTACAGATTTCGTAATAGACACGGTGGCTACTGTTGGTATTAAGCCATCAGATCTCGAAGTCGAAATCACAGAAAGCTTAAGCCGCGACCCAATAGCCCACACTCAGATATGTCATGAACTGAGAGCGGCGGGAATCCGCGTGGCCATAGATGACTTCGGCACCGGCTACAGTTCATTGTCCGTACTCGGTAAATTAGAAGTAGATACTTTGAAGATCGACCGATCTTTCATTCAACATCTACCGGACGATACCACCTCAAGATTGATGGTCAAAGCCATTACTGATCTTGCACTGGGTTTGGGATATGAATGTGTAGCAGAAGGTGTAGAAACCAGCGAACAGCTCGACTTTCTTAAAAATCTAAATTGCCCGTATGTCCAAGGCTACTTCTTTAGCAAACCTCTTACTACGGAAGAGTTCATACCCTACCTGGTGAAGACATTAGACCAACAACGAGCCGCTTAATTAGTATTGCGCTAATACTTGGCTCGGCAAAACAATACTGGAAGCGCGGAGATTATAAACACGCACTTGCTGACAATAAACAGGCGTCATAATTGTTTTGCTAACTTTCACACTTTTTGGTTGACCAAAAATCCTGCGTACGTAATATACGTACTCTACTGTCAATAGCATAGAGGAGAAGCGCAGCAGGAATTGCCTTTATCCCAAGGTGAACTGTGTCAAACGAATTTTCAAAAAGCTACGTGCAAACGTTTATTGCGCGTGAAGAGTTTCGTCGCCAATCCAACAAGGTCCTTCACGGCCATCCGTCGCCAGGCCATTGGAAGCCGTTAGACGAACCAGTCGAATACCTCTTAGATGAGCGCTCCGGTTACGCTATGCGTTCCGAATTCGACGTCAATCTGTATGTAGGTACGCCATTTTGCATTAAAACAAAACCCGCACGCTGTGGTTTTTGCCTCTTTCCCAGTGAAGATTATGAAGGCAACAGTGGTGTAGAAGACTACATCGCCTACCTACAGAAAGAATTTGAGATGTACAAGCCTTTCTACGGTAGTGACCATCTAGCCAGTATCTATTTTGGTGGAGGCACGCCTAATTTGTATCATCCCGAACACTACGGACAGATCATGGAATTCGTTGATCAGTTATACGGTGGTGTTCCAGCGGACATTGAAAAAACACTTGAAGGCATTCCACAATTATTCAACGAAGCAAAATTACGTGCGATCAGTGAAGCAGGTTTCAACCGTGTCAGCATGGGCGTACAACAGCTAAACGATGACCTAATCAAATACAGTGGTCGAAGGCAAACCAGAAAACAGGTGTTTGATGCCGTAGATTTGTGCCATAAGTACAATCTCGCCAACAGCATGGATTTGATCTACGGTTGGCCTGAACAAACGGTAGAAAACATGCTGACTGATTTAAAAGATGCGATTTCTGCTGGCGTTAACCACCTGACTCATTACGAACTCAATGTGGCAGGGCGCAGTGATTTTGCAACACCTAAAAAGCGCGCTTTATTACCCACCATCGAGACGAACATCGAGATGTATCAAATTGCCGGTGACTTCTTACGTTCGCAAGGGTTTGAGCAAGTGACTGTATACGATTGGAGTCGTAAGGCGGATACTGCAGAAGATATCCGAAAAGGCTCCTACGACTACGAACACTCAATGCACGATTTTGTTGAGCAGGAAGATGGCAAGGTTCAAAGAACCAAACAAGTATGTGGTATTGGTTATGCCGCCGTAAACTTTCACCCAAATGGATTGGATGCGGATGACAGAAGCTGGATATACATGAACCAGACATCCTTAAAAAACTACTGTCAAGACCTAGATGACGGCAAATTTCCAGTGGGTCGTGGTTTTATGTACAACCACCAGGACGTAAAGCTGGCTTGGATTTTCCAGTCCATGCAGACCATGGCGATAAATCATGTCAACTATGAACAAATATTCCAGGAGAGCCTGATAAGCGCTTACGAGGAGGTCTGGAACGAGTTGGCAAATAGGAAATGGATCGTTATTTCTGATGTGGACATTCAGTTTATTGGAAACGGGCAGTATTATATTCCCATGCTGCAATCCCTGATCGCAAGCATTCGCTTGGAAGAAATACGCAATGCTAAGAAACTAACCGTAAAAGATATTCCAGTTGTAGTTGAAGCTACAGCATGACCGCGACCGGGTCGTCTGCTCATTTTATCGTAAATGATTCAGGCACTCGGTTAGCTCTAACACACTTGCCGGCAAAGACATCACGCTCTAAATCGTCCACGGCAATAGAACAACTGCGAAACCAGAGTCCTGTACTACTTTCCCACGGTACGTTTTCCAACCACCGATCGGTGCAAGGGCTAGCTCAATACCTATCCGATAATGGTTACGACTGTTGGATACTCGATTTCCAAGGCCACGGATCTAGTGATAAGCCTAAAAAAGAACCAAGCTTCGAATCGATGTGTATAGAGGATGCAGCAGCGGCGCTCGATCACCTGAAGATGCTCTACCCCACTGAAACTGTCATTTGGGTAGGCCATAGCGCTGGTGGCTTGGCCGTACTCACTTTGTTGTGTCGACGACCCGTGTACAAAGCGTCAATCAAAGCCATCGTCACCTTAGCAAGTCAGACCACTCATGCGGCAATACTGCGCAAAAACCGGATCATCATTCACCTATCGAAAGTGATCACTTGGCTCATACGCTTTGCCCCCGGAAAGTACTTCAAGCTCGGGCCAGAAAACGAATTTGGTTCTGTTATGGCCCAATGGTATCGCTGGAGCTTAACTCAGCAGTGGCTAGGAGATGATGGGTTTAACTACATGGATGCGCTAGCTACTATCAGCACACCAACACTGATGCTATCAGGATCTGCTGACTATTTTATCGCTCCACCCGAAGGCTGCCGAACGTTGTTTGATCGACTGGGCAGCATAGACAAACAGTACCAAGAGTGCGGCATACACGCCGGCTTCTCGGAAGATTACAATCATCCGAGGATTGTCGCCTCACGACGCGCATCCCGTGAGATTTGGCCACTTATAAATGACTGGTTGGCTGTGCGTTAGCAAGATTTAGTTATCGTGGCGAGTGTTTTCGAGCTAAAGAAATAAACCGATTTATCAATTTATTCTCGCTACGCTCTCTTAGACAAAGAATGGCTTCCTGCATTGTTAGGTTTTTATCGCGAATCGCTATTTTCTGCACATTCGGCCCGCCAACATACTCAGCGTCAGAGACAACACCAACCCCACCACCGTCAACCACTATTTGCCTTACTGCCTCTCGACCTTCCGCCTCAATAGTGATGTTCAACTTCAAGCCTAAACTATTCGCCTGCTCTTCCAATTTTGCTCGTGTGCGTGACCCTTGTTCTCGCATTACCAGCGGCCAGGTCGCCAGCTCTTTAAGACTGACACTTTTACGTGATGCAACTGCCGTCTTTGTAATTGACGATGCAAATGCAATTAGCGGTGTTGATGCAAGTGGCACCACATCAAGCTTTTTATCTTCTGGTACATATCCAAGAACACCGATATCCGCTTCATATCGATCTAACATATCGAGAACCTGCTCTGAGTTTCCCGAACGTATGGAAACAAAAACGTTTGGAAACTCTTGACGAAAGAGAGCGAGAACGCGTGTCATGTGATGGGCCGAATCAGCAACGATCCTTAGGGTACCGATGCGCTCGGACCTAGACTCATTAAGAAACTCATAAGCAAGTTGCTCTATTTCGAATAGTCGGTTGGTTATTTCCAACAAAGCTTGGCCGTTAGTTGTAACGCTCACCTGCTTCCTGTGTCTTTCAAAAAGCTTCATATCGTAATCGGCTTCAAGTTTTCGAACCTGGTCCGATATGGCAGGTTGTGTGACATGCAGCGCTTCTGCCGCACGAGAAAACCCACCGAGCGTGGCGACATAGTGAAACGCTCTAAGCTGGACGTAACGCATAGTGATTCACCATCAGTTTGCCAATTCCACCTATCAATTCAATCGATACTACAATAAAAACCAATAGTTTGACCAATGGGTGCTACTAGAGGATACTGGAAAATTGCGCGAAGAATATCTGTGCGGCACGCAACGGATCACGCAACGGTGTACACAACGAAGAGTGGGCGGTGCTCGGCTAAGCCGTGCACCATAACTTACTGACATAACTTACTTAATTTAAAGGAATTGACAAACTCAACCATGCACCTTTCGGCAATTGTTATTCATTTGGCTGCAGCCGTTATGTTGTTGTTGTACTCCACACGCATGGTCCGAACAGGCTTTGAACGTGCCGCGGGACCTCTTTTACGATCCCTGCTCTTAAAAGCCAGCTCTAATCCTCTACGCGGCATCGCATCGGGCATCACCGTTGCGACATTGCTGCAAAGTTCTACAGCTGTAGTTTTACTGGTTGCAGGCTTTGTATCAACAGGTGCCCTATCGTTAGCCGCAGCGCTGGCAATAGTGCTTGGAGCTGACGTCGGCACTGCACTGGTTGTGCAGTTTCTTAGCCTCAATCTAAGTTGGCTAATACCTGCTTGTTTGCTGATCGGCGGGTTTATGTTTCTGCGCTTAGAGGCAAGAATTGCCAAACACGCTGGCCGCGTCATCCTTGGCATAGCTTTTATTTTACTGTCTTTAAAAATGATTGGTGATGCAACAGAACCGTTAAGAAGTTCTACGCAAATCTCAGGTATTGCGATTTATTTAAGCAATGACGTGTTAGCCGCTTTTCTAGGAGGCGCACTAATAGCATTTGTATTTCATTCTAGCGTAGCCGCCATTCTTTTATTAGCGGCACTATGCGCACAGAGCGTGATACCACTCGAAGCTGGACTAGCACTCGTGTTAGGTGCAAATGCGGGCGGCTCGGCAATAGCCCTATGGCTTACTCGCGCAGCACCACGCGAGGCACGACGGCTATCTTTAGCCAATGTATTGTTACGTACAGCATTTGCGCTAGTCGTCTTAGCAATATTGTTTTATGGAGATATACCGACCCTACTTCCAGGCTCTAACCCTGCGCATCAGCTGATTAACTTTCATCTGATATTTAACATCGCATTATTGATTCCGGGCATCGCATTAATTAAGCCCATATTAGCCACTACTAATGCCCTACTGCGGGCCAAAGCGGCAACTAATGGCAATGGATCAGGAACGCAATCCGCGCTAGATCGCAATGCACTCGACCACCCAGATCGTGCATTACCCAGCGTAACTCGAGAAGTGCTGCGCATGAGTCTATTGGCAGAATCCATGATCAGAGAAATTCCTGGGCTCTTTGAAACTTATCAGCCTGATATTATGGAAGAGATCAGAACAACCGAAAAGCAAATCAATCAGGCTCATACCGATATCAAACTTTATATCGCCGAACTCAACAGCGGCGACTTATCAATGAATCAAGCACGCCGTGGTATCGAACTCACCAGCATGGCTATCAACATAGAACGAGTAGGCGACATTATCGCCAAGGATTTACTCAACCGCATTGAAGAGCAGCACGAAAAGCGTCGAGTGTTTTCTACCGCCGGCTTTCGCGAAATATCCGCCCTGCATACACGTATTATGACCAATATACAGCTGTCATTAAACGTGGTGCTTTCTGAGGATTTAGCCTCAGCCAAGCAATTGATTATAGAGAAAACAAAAATCGGAAATCTAGAACGCGAGACACGAGCCCGCCATTTACACCGTCTTATGAAAGGCACGCCAGAAAGTATCGCTACCAGTGACTTACACCTTGAAGTGGTGCGAGCGCTTAAAGAAATAAACTCGCTTTACACCGCGGTGGCTTACCCTATATTAAGCAAAAGCGGCGCGTTGCTTGACACTCGCATAGACATGGATGTGACACCCAGATGACGCACTAAAGATGCTTTTGAGAGCAGTACAGACAGTATCAGTTTTATTGATACATTTATCTTAAATATCGATTTTACGAATGTTGCTCTTATTGATAGCATGCACCGCTTAAAGGCAGAAACGGCCATTCTCGTGAGCCAACAATCTAATGGCGCCATATGAGGTTGCCAGAGGTTGCAATATGACTAAAGAAGCTGATCAGACTGCAATTCCTGCCCCACACGAGGGCGAGCCCTACTTATTAACGCCCGGTCCACTTACCACAGCTTATTCTGTCAAACAGGCTATGCTTCGAGATTGGGGCTCTTGGGATGACGATTTTCGTGCAATGACCAAGCAGATCCGTCGAGCGCTACTCTCGATGATCGATGACCCGGAACAGCTGTATGATTGTGTCCCGATGCAAGGCAGTGGCACATTTGCTGTGGAAGCAATGCTGGGCTCTTTATTGCCGCGCGATGCAAAGGCATTGGTTCTGGCGAATGGCGCCTATGGACTTCGAACGGCAAAGACCTTGGCATGCCTAGGGCGCGCGCACACTGTCATTGATAAAGGCGACTACTTACCTCCACGCGCTGAAGAGGTCACTCGCGCACTTGAAGCTGACCCAAGCATCACGCATGTGGTCGCCATTCATTGCGAGACCAGCTCTGGCATTCTAAATCCAATCGAAGAAATCTCGAAAGCTACTTATACAGCGGGTCGGAAACTACTGATAGACAGCATGAGCGCATTTGGCGCGATACCGCTGTCAAGCCAATCTATCGAGTATGAGGCACTAGTCTCCTCTGCCAACAAATGCATAGAAGGTGTACCCGGATTCGGATTTGTCATTGCTAAAAAGAGTACTTTACAAGCAGCCAAGGGCTGTAGTCACTCATTGAGCCTAGATATATATGATCAGTGGGCAACCATGGAGAAAACCGGCCAATGGCGATTTACGCCACCCACGCACACCATTGCAGCCTTTGCAGAAGCGCTACGGCAACACAGCGCCGAGGGAGGCGTTGAGGCTCGAGGTGCTCGATATCGCGCCAACCGTGATGTGTTAGTAGAAGGTATGCGTAAGCTAGGCTTCGAAACCTTACTCCAGGATCGATGGCTATCGCCGATTATCGTGACATTTTTTAATCCTGCGCATCAAAATTTCGACTTCCAAACGTTTTATGATTTGATGAAGAGCAAAGGTTTTATAATTTATCCGGGTAAGCTGACGGTCGTCGATAGCTTTAGAATCGGTTGCATTGGACAACTCGATGATCAGGTCATGCGGCAAGTTGTTTCAGCCGCAGCACAATCATTGAATGAAATGGGAGTTGATAGCGCTCAAGCACCCTTAGCCGCGTACACTGAGCGCGAAAAACTAACAGCCGAGTGATAACATCATCTTACTGGCTAACTACAATACTCATACTACAAATTCATACTAAAAATAACTCAATAATTAAAGCGGACACCAACAGCACATGTCTTCAAAACTAACTATAAATGATCGCGACTATGATACACCGCCAGTTTGCGCGATTGCCATCTGCCTAGATGGGTGTGAGCCTGCCTACCTAGATGCCGCCATAGAAGCCGGATTAATGCCGACACTTAAACGCATGCGTGAACAAGGCACAGATCGCCTTGCCCATAGCGTCATTCCAAGCTTTACCAATCCGAATAACATGTCGATTGCTACTGGTAGACCACCATCGGTGCATGGTATTTGTGGCAACTTTCTATACGACCCAGATACAGGTGAAGAGGTCATGATGAATGACCCAAAGTTTTTGCGAGCACCAACAATTTTTAGTGCCTTCTACAATAACGGGCAAAAGGTTGCGATCGTTACCGCCAAAGATAAGCTTCGTTCTTTACTGGCTGATGGGATGTCATTTAATGACAATCGAGCGATCTGTTTTTCATCTGAGCGCGCAGATACAACAACAGTTAACGAGCATGGCGTTGATAACGCATCCAAATGGATGGGCATGGATGTCCCAGAAGTATACTCAGCGGCTTTGTCCGAATTTGTATTCGCAGCTGGGGTCAAGCTACTAAAAGAATTTAAACCCGATATCATGTACCTAACCACCACAGATTACATACAGCACAAACACGCGCCCGGTGATGCAGAGGCAAATTCATTCTACGCCAACTTCGATAAGTATCTTACCGAGCTGGATGCCAGCGGTGCTGCCATTGCAATCACTGCCGATCATGGGATGAAACCCAAGCATCACGCGGATGGCTCTCCTAACGTTATCTATGTACAAGATTTACTGGACGAATGGTTGGGTGTCGATGCTGCACGATTAATCCTCCCCATCACCGACCCTTACGTGGTACATCACGGTGCTTTGGGTTCCTTCGGCACAGCCTATCTTCCTGCAGATACTGACCTACAGCAGATAATCGATCGCCTACTGGCCATCGAAGGCATTGATGTCGTGCTAAGCCAAGCTCAAGCCTGCGCAGAATACGAATTACCTGCAGACCGCATTGGCGACATCGTCATTATCACTGGTGAAAATGTCACTATTGGCACCAGCGAACACCGACACGACTTGGCCGCACTGGATGTACCGCTACGCTCACACGGTGGGCTAACCGAACAAGTTGTTCCCTTTATTGTAAATCGCCCAATGAGTGCTTTGGCAAACATGCCTGAGCTTCGTAATTTTGATGTCATCAATATAGCTTGCCAGGCGGCACAGGTTAAAAGTTCATGAATAATGCAACGCGCGATATACGCAAAGAAGCCATGCGTATCGGTGGAGAGAAAGTCCACACTAAAGAAATCATCGAAGTTCGATACCCTTATACCAATGAAGTCATCGGCACTGTACCCGCAGGCAATGCTGATCATGCCAAACGCGCGTTTGAAATTGCAGCTAACTATCGTCCTAAGTTGACACGTTATGAACGGCAGCAAATATTATTCAAGGCCGCCGAACTTATCCGTGAACGCCGCGAAGAGCTCGCCCATTGGCTAACATTAGAGTTAGGTATTTGTCAGCAGCACGCTTTGTATGAAACCGGGCGTTCTTACGATGTGTTTATGCTAACTGGGCAGCTTGCGATACTCGATGACGGGCAGATATTTTCATGTGATTTAACACCGCATGGCAAAGACCGAAAAATCTACACTAAACGCGAACCAGTCAGAGCAATCTCGGCGATAACACCATTCAACCATCCATTAAATATGGTTGCACATAAAATCGCACCGTCGATTGCCACAAACAATTGCATGGTCTGCAAACCCACTGAGCTTACCCCACTAACCGCAATTGCCTTAGCGGATATTTTATACGAAGCTGGCTTGCCACCTGAGATGTTTCAGATAGTCACTGGCATGCCTGCCGATATTGGCGACGAGATGGTATTGAACGAGCACATTGAGATCATTACGTTTACTGGTGGTGTGCCAGTTGGGAAAATGATTGCCAGCAAAGGTGCTTATAAGCGTCAAGCATTAGAGTTAGGCGGGAACGATCCGCTAATCGTTCTAAACGATTTAAATGATGAAGATCTGGATAAAGCCGCCACTATCGCTGTGGCCGGTGCTACAGGAAACTCAGGGCAACGTTGTACGGCAGTTAAGCGCATCCTCGCTCAAGAATCAATCGCCGACAAACTGGTTGCCCGCGTGTTGGAAAAAGCCAAAGCCATGAAGTTCGGTGATCCGATGGATCCAAACACCCAGCTCGGTTGTATCATTCATGCCGAAGCCGCTGAACTATTTGAAAACAGAGTCCATGATGCTGAAAAAATGGGTGCAAAAATTCTATATCACCCAGGTCGCGATGGCGCCTTATTACCGCCTATAACAGTTGATCATGTGCCACACGAAAGTGAGCTTGTGTTAGAGGAAACCTTTGGGCCCATCGTCCCCATCGTGCGTGTCCCGGATAACGATGAAGCCGTAATGGAAATATCTAACTCCACAGCGTTTGGACTGTCTGCAGGTGTTTGCACTAACAACCTGCATCGAGCCATCGATTACATTGAAGGCTTGGATGTCGGTACCGTCAATGTCTGGGAACAACCGGGTTATCGAATCGAGATGTCACCCTTTGGCGGCATAAAGGATTCTGGAAATGGTGTTAAAGAAGGCGCATTAGAGGCAATGAAGTACTTTACTAACGTGAAGACATACTCGTTACCGTGGCCTCGCTAAGAACTAGGCAGCGTCATTCCCGTGAAGGCGGGAATCTAGCAGATCGATTGCCCGCCACCTGCTGGGTATCGAAGCGCTGGACCATCGCTTACACAAGGTCAACGAGCCCTCCAGGGTTTGAAACACGATCGCAACTGCATAAGGCTATTATCTAATGAATAAAGTCCCACCGCCAGGCGAAAGTGAAGTCAATACGTCTTCGCGACGCTCGCGGTGGGCAGAACAAGCTCACGACCAATCCACCCAACAACTGTTGGCTGAGGATGCCCGATACTTTTTGCGTCAATCAGTGTCCACTCCTTGCCTATCAACCATTGCTAAGGCTGAAGGTGCTTATATCGAAGACACACAAGGCCGGCGGTATTTGGATTTTCATGGCAACAACGTTCATCACATTGGCTATGGCCATCCAAGACTAAAAGCGGCTATTACCAAACAGATGGATGAGTTACCGTTTGCTCCCCGTCGTTTCGCCTGTGAACCTGCCACCGCCTTAGCTAAAAAATTAGGTGATATTGCACCCGGCAATTTATCAAAAGTATTATTTACTACTGGCGGCTCTTCCGCAGTTGAAGTCGCTATGAAAATCGCACGAGCTGCAACTGGCCGACATAAAACCATTTCTTTTTGGGACGCCTTTCATGGCGCTGGGTTTGGTGCATCATCGGTTGGTGGTGAGCAAATGTTTCGCTCTCACGCCATTGGCCCATTACTTAGCGGCGCGCAACATGTAGCCCCGTTTGATTGCTATCGATGCCCTTATGGGTATCCGGATCTAAACGGCAAACCACAGCTAGATCTATGCAAACTAACCTGCGCCAACTTTGTTAAATACGTGCTAGAAAAAGAAGGCGACGTTGCTGCAGTTATTGCAGAACCAGCCAGAGCCGTGCCTTATATTCCCCCACCGGGCTTCTGGGCTGAAGTAAGACGAGCCTGTAACGAGCACGGCGCTCTACTCATCTTTGATGAGATTCCAACCGGGCTTGGAAAAACCGGCAAGCTGTTTGCCTGTGATCACGAGGACGTGGTTCCCGATATATTAGTACTGGGCAAAGCACTCGGCGGTGGAATCCTGCCCTTGGCAGCCGTGCTAACAACACCCGAGCTAGATATCGGTGAAAACTACGCCTTTGGTCACTATACCCATGAGAAAAATCCGGTCAGTGCAGCAGCGGGGCTTACCACTATACAAATCATTGAAGATGAAGGCTTGGTTGGTAACGCATCCCAGCTAGGCAATATCGCGTTACAACGTTTACAGGAATTGCAAAACCGATGCTCCGTCATTGGTGATGTACGTGGTAGAGGCTTTCTCTTCGGTGTTGAACTGGTTACGGACAGGGAAACCAAAACAGCCGCTAACGATTTAGCTGAAGCAGTTTTTTATCGTTGTCTTGATAAAGGTTTGTCTTTTAAGATATCGATGGGAAACACGCTTACCTTTACACCCCCACTCATACTCACCGAAGAGCAATTAGATTTCGCCCTCACTGTAGTAGAAGATGCTATTACAGAAGAATGCCAGCTTGCAGGTATCACACTATGACGGGCTCCAGCTTAGACTTACACGGGATTAAAGTCGTACGTACTGATTCCGAGATCGAATGCGACGATATCGATGCCTGGTTTACCTCTAGAGGCGCTGAGCTTGTTTTGTTGCCAGCCGACATCGACGAAGCCGATCTGTGCAAAGCCGTCTCAGACGCAACACTTATTCTCATGTGCTACACCACGATTAGTGCGAAAGTAATCGAAGCTGCTGAAAAGCTTCGCGGCATTGTAAAATACGGAGTTGGCATCGATGCCATCGATATACCTGTAGCCACTGAGCGCGGCATCCCCGTTGTCAATGTGCCAGAATACGCAGAGCAAACTGTTGCCGAAGGTGCATTTTGTTTGATGTTGGCCTTAGTTAAAAAATTGCTGCCTATACATCAAGCGATGCAACAAAATGGCTGGATTGATCCAACATCTGATTGGATGGGAAACGATATAAACGACAAATGCGTGGCTATTGTTGGCGCCGGCCGCATTGGTCGAGCGTTCGCCCGTATGGCAGGCCAAGGTTTTGGAGCAAAGGTCATTGCCTACGACCCACATGTCGATGTAGCAGAATTACACGCACTGGGGATTGAAAAAATCCATACCTTGCATGAGCTTCTAGCGCAAGCAGATATTGTATCGATGCATACCGTTCTAAACGATTCAACGCGCACAATGATAGGAGATGATGAGTTTGCCGCTATGCGCAGACAACCAGTATTTATCAATGTGTCGCGCGGCGCGTTAGTGGATGAATCAGCATTACTCAATGCCTTAAACACTCAAAAAATTAGCGCAGCCGGTTTGGATGTATTCACGAATGAACCGTTAAATCGCTCGACTCACGCACTAGCTGGCCTTTATGAGAGCGACAACGTAATCCTGTCACCACATCTGACCTTTTATACTCAAGAGGCCATGCAACGCTTAACCGATGACACACTGGCTCGTTGTGAAGAGATACTCACAGGCCAGAGCGTCACTATTCGCTCCAATGACCCACGTCTCACAGCTCAGCACGGCGTAGTAAACGTTAGGCATCTTTAGATTCCGTCATCCTAACGAAGGCGAGGATCCATTCTATGTAGAGCAGGGATCCCCGCCTGCGCAGGGATGACAGATTCGCGCGATGACAAGTGCGCGAGGATGACGAGAGTTAGCTGTTACTAACGATACCTACAACTTCTTCAGCCACTAAGCGATCAATAACTTCTTGCTCATATCCAAGTTCCTTAAGCACCTCAACAGAGTGTTCGCCTAGCAATGGTGCTGCACACTTTACACCACCCGGAGTACCATGAAACTTCACTGGCGCACCTAAGGTTTTTTCCACGCCCACTGTGGGATGGTTAACCTCAGTTACCATTTCACGTGCTAATGCTTGAGGGTCTTGGTGCATTTCGCATACATCAAGAATCGGCCCGGCCGGTACGCCCGCCTCCGTTAGACAGGCGAGCCAATGTTCAGTGGTGTTAGTCTTAAACACCTTGTTTAACTCCTCCATAAGTACATCAAGGTTCTGCATTCGATCAGCGTTAATTTTGAACCTTGGATCCTCTGCCATATTAAGGGCGTCGATGGCCTGCAGCATCAACAGCCAGTTTGCTTGGTTGGCTGCGCCAATGTTAATCCAGCCATCTTGGGTAGCAACTGATTGATAAGGGGCATTTAATGGGTGTGCCGAACCCAAAGGCTGTGGTGCGACTCCTGTAGCAAATGCAATAGCGGACTGCCAGAACGTTTGGGTTATACCTGCCTCAAACAATGACGTATCGACCCTTTGCCCTAAGCCCGTTTTTTGCTTCGATACATAGGCTGCACAAACACCCATTGCCGCTAGTATGCCTGCTGTAATATCAGTAATAGGAGGACCAGCTTTAACCGGGGGCCTACTAGGGCCTTCGCCGGTTATTGACATCAATCCCGACATGCCTTGCGCGATTAGATCAAACCCACCGCGTTCACGATAAGGGCCCGTTCTACCAAATCCTGAAATCTCGCAATAGATGAGGCCCGGATTTATTGCTTTAAGAGTTTCGTAATCTAAACCCAACCGCGCCATCGTATCGTGCCGGTAGTTCTCGATAACGACATCAGCCTCTTTAAGCAGCGCCATCAAAACTGATTTGCCATTGCTTTGCTTCAGATCGATGGCTACACCGCGTTTGTTGCGATTCATCATCATAAACGCAGCCGATTCGCCCTTAACGTCTGGCGGTAGAAAGCGCCGACTATCATCGCCCGTACCGTATTTTTCTACCTTGATAACATCAGCGCCCATATCAGCCAGCATCAGCCCACAGGCCGGCCCTGCCATAATATGCGCTAATTCAATTACCCGAAGGCCATCAAGTGGGCCATCAGAACCATTTGTCATTTTCCTTGCCATTGCGGTTTACGTTTCGCAAAAAACGCATCAATACCCTCGTGAAAATCCTTGCTGGTGTAGCACTGAATAATTAGGTCATCGCCTCGCACATTGCTCGCATGCTCTCGCAAGCGGCGTAGCCCTTCTTTACTCGCAGCAATAGTCAGTGGGGCTTGCGTCTTTAGTTGCGCACAAAGCTCATGGGCTCTCGCCATTGGATCGTCAACACACTCACTTACCAATGCAATATTGAGTGCCTCATCTATTTGAATTAATCGGGATGTCAATAGTATCTCTCGTGTTCTGTTTGAGCCAAGCAACTCAACCAAACGAGACAGATTGCCCACTGACAGGCAATTACCCAGCGTACGAGCAATAGGAAAACCGAATTTAAGGTCACTACTTGCGAATCGTATATCGCAGCAGGCTGCAATGGCTGCGCCACCGCCGGTGCATGCACCTCGAATTGCAGCAACAGTAGGTATAGTAAGTGTCTCAAGCCGCCCTAACACCTGATCCATTCTGCGCTCATAACCTAGGGCATCTGCTTCAGTTTCAAAATCCCTAAACCGAGATATATCCGTACCGGCTGCAAACGCCTTTTCACCCGCACCAGTAAATATCAGCGCCTTTATGTCTATGGTTTGTTCATGAATCTGATCAAATATTTTTGCAAGTGCATCATACATTTCGAAGGTAAGTGCATTACGGGCTGGTGCGCGATTAAAGGTAATAACACCCACGTCATCAGACTGTTGAAATAATAGATCGTCTTCACTACTCATTATTAGGCGATACCCTTACCGTATTAAGTGACTAAACAAATTAGGCCGAACGTACAACAAAAATCATCGGTAGAAGTAGTCAACCAAAGACATGGGTACGGCAGGCACATAGGTGCACAGCATCAGCACAAGGAATAGTACACCAACGAAATAGACGTTCACTTTCGATACATCCCATATATTAGCCTTGGCAATGGAACAGGAGGTGATTAACACCGATGCCACGGGCGGTGTCTGCTGGCCTATGGCTAAATTCAATGTAACGATTAGACCAAAGTGAACTGGGTCAATACCCACAACCTGAATCAATGGCACAACGATCGGTACGACCAAAATAATGGCTGCCACTGAGTGCAGAAAAAAGCCGATGACAAGGAAGAACACATTCAAAATTGCAAGAATAATATACTTATTATCCGTTAAAGCCATCATGCTTGCAGCTAGCTCTTGTGGGACTTGAGCCCGGGTTAAGAAACCACCCATTAACACGGACGCAGCAACTAATAGCATCACCACGGCTGTTTGAATGCCACCTTCTATCATAGAGGTTCGCAAACGTTTAAAGCTTATCTCACCGTAATAAAAGCCTAGACCCAGCGCGACGACAACAGCCAAGCCTGCCGCTTCCGTAGCAGTAACAAAACCACCAAAGATGCCGCCGAGAATAATAATTGGTAGTAGAAATGTAGGCAGAGCTTCTTTAAACGCATCCTTTACTTTACGTGTATTAAACGCCTCTTCAGTAGGCAAGTTGTATTTAAGTGCAAACGCGTAAGCCACCGACATAAGTCCAACTGCACCGATTAAGCCTGGAACAATTCCCGCAACAAACAGTTGTTCAATACTGGCATTGGCAGATACACCATAGACAATCATCGGAATAGACGGCGGGATTATAATGGCTAACGATGCCGAAGAAGACGTGATCGCTGCAGCGAGTGGCCCAGAATAGCCTCGCTTTTTCATTTGCGGAATCATCACCGAGCCAAGTGCGGCAACATCGGCAACCGCTGAACCCGATATTTCTGCAAAAAACAACGATACGCCGATGTTAACCATACCAAGGCCACCGCGTACAAAACCAATGAGAGATGACACAAAATTGATAAGCCGATCGGTGATACCACCGGCATTCATGATGGCACCTGCCAGCACGAACATCGGTATGGCAATCAAGGAAAATTTTGTTGACCCGTCGTACATATCCAATGCGACGGTAACCAGCGAACCTACCCCTTCAGTAACAACTAAACCCACAATTGCCGCTACCGCCAATGCAACAGCAATAGGGACATTGATACAGATCAGCACCAACAGTACAAGAAAAATACAGAAAACCATCATGAGCGTTGCATCTCCGCTTCTGCTTCTTGAATTTCGGCTTCAATCTCAGCGTGCTCCGCAGACTCGCCCGCTATCACCATCTTTAAGTAAGCAGGTGCAGCCAACAATTCACAAAAGATAAACAACACAGCTCCAATCGGGATAACGGATTGTGTAAGTTGCACCGGCACCCAGCGTAGACTGACTAAGGTATCACCCTCCAGTACTAACAACACTTGCCAGCCGGCCCAAGCCAGTAGAACAAAAAATGCAATAAATACGGCTTCTGCAAAAATGGCGGTGTACAAACGCACCGGCATTGGAATAGCCAAAAGAACACTGTCAAAGCCGATGTGCTTTCGCTTGAGCACAGCCAAAGCACCACCGTAGTAAGTAATCCACGCCAGCATCACGCTGGCAACCTCATCGTACCAAGAAAGTGAGGCATCGAGTTTTCGATACACAACCGCTACAACAACAATGGTGGTCAACGCTACCATCAATATCATCAAAAACCATTCGAGCACAAACTCGATAGCACGAACCAATGATTTCACTGCAGCGTCTCCAATATTTTTAATAGGTACAACTGTGCCATCCGGTGAGACACCCGATGACACAGTTGTTATACAGAGTGGCGACTAGCGCCGTAGATACATTTTGTTATAGCTACTTCGCCAAAGCTTGAACTTTTTCAATTAGTTCAGCACCACCATCAACACTTGATGCAAACTCTTCATATATTGGTTTTGATGCTTCGATAAACGCCGCCTTATCAGCTGTGTTCACTTCCACGCCACCTGATTTCAAGTTTTCGAGTAACTCAGTTTCAAGTTGCGCCGCCATTTCATAAACAGCATCTTGCGACTCGGCAGCTGCTGCCATCAAGTCCGCTTGAACATCTTCTGGTAGCTTTGCGAAATTTTTAGCTGACACCAATACGTAGGCTGGGGTATAAACGTGGCCAGTTATAGACAAATACTTCTGCACTTCCTGAAACTTGGCAGACCAGATTTGCGCATACGGATTTTCTTGGCCATCGATAACGCCTGTTTTCAAAGCGGTGAACACTTCGGAGAAAGACATCGGCGTTGGGTTTGCACCATATAGTTGGAACATCTTGACGCGCCATTCGCCTTTTGGAGTACGCAATTTGATACCAGCTAGATCTTCCGGCACATTAACCGGACGCGTGTTGTTGGTAATGTGTCGAAAGCCATTTTCAAAGTAGCTAAGAATTTTATATCCCTTAGCTTCGGCTGCAGCATTAAACACGCTGTCACCCATTTCTGCTTGGATCGCTTTCATATGATCGCGGGACTGTACAATATACGGCATTTCAAAAACACCAAACTCATCAGCCACTGACGACATCACCGAAGAAGGCAACGCAAACGTGACTTGACCCAGCTTAAGCTTTTGCAGTAATTCCTTATCCTTGCCTAGCTGTGACGAACCAAACCCTTGCACTTCAGCTCGATCACCTAAACGTGCGTTAGCATTTTTGATGAATTCGTTAACTGATGCCTCAAATAGCGATCCTGGATTACCCACATGGCCAAATTTAAGAATTAGCTTTTCGGCTGAAGCCTGCCCAGCCATCATGGTCATCGCTGCACCAAACATGGCTACAATAATCTTTCTTCTCATCGTTTTCCTCTCCTCAGTACATCCGCCGCAGTGATACGGCTAATTCCGAAACAGTCGGTAAACTTATGCCGCTTGAGACTGTGTCCGGGGTGTTGATTTCAAATGATCCAGTGCGGCTTGAACACCGCCTGCCTGATGCGGTACGCCGGCTATATGCAAGCCCATTTCGATACCCGCTAGCGTACCCAGTAACATCACATCGCTGTGATCTCCCAAGTGTCCTATACGAAACACTTTGCCTTGAATTTTTGACAAACCATTGCCTAAAGACATATTGCAATGCTCAAGAATGGTCGCACGCAACTTGTCTGCGTCAGCACCATCAGGCACGCGCACAGCGGTAAGCACTGGTGAAAACTCAGCTTCTTCCTGGCACTGCACTTCAAGGCCCCAAGCAATTACAGCAGCACGAGTGGCTGCCGCGTGGCGTTTATGTCTAGCAAATACGTTTTCCAACCCTTCTTCATGCAACATGTCAATCGCTTCTGCTAAACCAAACAATAGATTGGTTGCGGGTGTATAAGGGAAGTAGCCACGCTCGTTGGCCTCTATCATGTCCTGCCATTGCCAGTAGGCGTTAGGCAAGCTCGCCTGTTTGTTAGCAGCCAACGCTTTTTCACTCACTGCGTTAAACGACAAACCTGGTGGCAACATTAATCCTTTTTGTGATCCAGAAACTGCGACATCAACGCCCCACTCGTCGAAGCGAAAATCAGCTGAAGCCAAGCCAGAGATCGTATCTACCATCAATAGAGCGGGATGCTTCGCAGCATCGATAGCGGCTCTAACCTTGGCAATTTGTGAGGTTGCACCTGTAGAAGTTTCGTTGTGGACAACGCATACAGCCTTTATCGTGTGATCTTTGTCTGCACTCAGCGCCTGCTCTATTAACGCAGGGTCGGCTCCGCGTCGCCAATCAGTTTCAATCAGTTGAGGCTGTAGCCCCAGCTTAATAGCCAGTTTTTCCCACAAGAACGCAAAATGGCCTGTTTCGACCATCAGTACTTTATCCCCGGGGCTGAGCGTATTCACAAGCGCAGCTTCCCAGGCACCCGTGCCCGATGCGGGATAGATGATAACTGGCTGTTTTGTCTTAAAGATGGTTCGCATACCGTTGAGCACACGGTTACCCAGATCGGCAAATCCAGGGCCTCGATGATCAACAACTGGCATATCGATCGCCCGTAGAATGCGATCTGGTACCGCACTGGGGCCAGGGATTTGTAGGAAATGACGGCCTGCTTGGCGCATGGAATGACCTCGCAACACTTGCGTAAAATGAATTATGCATTCATTATTAAATTATTTCCTACCCGAATGCAATGAATAATTACAGCCGCATCGAATTAGAGCAGCACTTGCGGGAACACGTGGAAGGCGACGTGCTCATGGACGCCTTCACTCGTGGGCGATATGCCACCGATGCGTCGATCTATCAAATCATGCCTGCCGGTGTCGTCATTCCAAATGGCACAGAAGACATCAAAGCAATCCTCGGCATCGCGGCCGAGTTTGGTGTGCCAATAACACCTCGTGGCGGTGGCACATCGCAATGCGGCCAAACCGTGAACAGCGGCTTGATTATTGATAACTCGCGGCATTTGAATGGTTTATTGGAGTTAGATGTCGAAAGTCGAACCTGTCTAGTGCAACCCGGCATTGTCCTCGACGATTTAAATCGACTGCTCAAACCCCATGGCTTGTGGTTTCCGGTCGATGTTTCGACCGCGTCTCGCGCAACCATCGGCGGCATGGCGGCCAACAACTCCTGTGGTCAACGATCAATCCACTATGGCACCATGCGTCACAATGTTCATGCAATCGACGCCATTCAAGCCTCTGGGGAGGCTATGCGCTTTGACGAGGTGTCAACAACACTTGAGGGCTTAAGCGGAGAAAAGCACAGCCTTTCTAAAGATCTGCTAACGCTAGGTAAAACGCACAGTGACAATATTGCGGCTCGATTCCCCAAGGTTTTACGCCGCGTCGGCGGGTATAACGTCGATGCATTAACACCCAACGGTGCTACACACAATCTGGCTCATTTGTTAGTTGGCTCGGAAGGCACGCTGGCGTACTCAACAGCGATCAAACTAAAGCTATGGCCACTACCAGGGCAGCGCGTGCTTGGTGTTTGCCATTTTCCGAGTTTTTACCAAGCAATGGACGCAACACAACATCTGGTGGAGCTTGGGCCTCATGCTGTAGAGCTAGTGGATAGCACCATGATTGCTCTGGCTCGCGACATTGACATATACAAAGATTCAGTCGCTGAATTTGTGCAAGGCGATCCCGCTGCAGTTTTGTTGGTGGAGTTTGCTTTCGAAACACAAGCGCAAAACTTAACTCACCTAAAGCTACTCCACGAACGAATGGGCGATCTAGGTTTCAGCTGGCAAGGCACCGACAAGCATTGGGGCGGTGTTGTAGATGCTGTAGATCCAGCACTGCAAGCGCGTATTGGTGAAGTAAGGAAAGCAGGTCTAAACATCATGATGTCGATGAAGAGCGAAGGTAAACCAGTTTCCTTCGTAGAAGATTGCGCTGTCGACCTACCCGATCTAGCTGAATACACGGCAGGATTAACGGAGGTGTTTAATAAGCATGGAACTCCAGGCACTTGGTATGCCCATGCCTCGGTCGGTTGCTTGCATGTTCGCCCTGTTCTGAATATGAAGCTTCAGAAGGATGCTGATACCATGCGTAAAATTGCTGAGGAAGCATTCGACCTAGTGCTTAAATATAAGGGTTCGCACTCTGGTGAACATGGCGATGGCATTTCGCGCTCTGAATTCCATTCCAAAATGTTTGGCAGCGAAATGGTGTCTTTATTTGAATCCGTAAAACATCGATTTGATCCAAACAACTTGTTAAATCCAGGGAAAATTGTTAATGCTCCGCGCATGAATGATCGTGAGTTGTTTCGATATCCACCTAATTATCAGGCGACTCCCATTCACTCCGTATTGGATTGGTCGGACTGGAGCGGTGCAAATGGCGGCCTGCAAGGTGCGATTGAAATGTGCAATAACAACGGCGCCTGCCGCAAAATAAAAGGCGGCGTTATGTGCCCATCCTATCGTGTCACTAAGGATGAAAAAGACGTCACTCGTGGGCGAGCAAACACCTTAAGGCTAGCCATGTCAGGCCAATTAGGCGAAGACGCTCTGAGTTCAGACGCCATGCAGGACACGATGAAACTATGCGTGTCTTGTAAAGCGTGTAAGCGTGAATGCCCAACCGGTGTGGATATGGCAAAAATGAAGATCGAAGTCATGGCAGCACGTGCGCGCTCTCACGGGTATTCAATCCATGACAAATTGATTGCGCATTTACCCCGTTACGCACCTTGGATTTCACGTTTGCCTTGGCTTGCCAACTTGCGCAATGCAATACCAGGCGCTGCAAGATTGACTCAGCCTTTAACAGGTTTCGCGGCCAAACGTAATTTACCTAATTGGGCAGCCAAACCTTTTCGTGAGCACAACATTGTGGGAGATGGTAGCCGTGATGTCGTCTTGCTGGCCGATACCTTCAACAGCTGGTTCGAACCAGAAAATCTTCGTGCTGCGCGTGTAGTGTTAAAAGCGGCAGGTTATCGGGTCCATATTGCTCAACAACCCGGGCAACGAAAATTGTGTTGTGGCCGCACTTATCTAGCAACCGGCATGGTTGAACTGGCAAAAGCAGAAGCGCAACGCATGGTAAAGGCATTACTACCGTGGGCCCAAAAAAATGTGCCAATAGTTGGACTAGAACCGAGTTGCCTTTTAACGCTACGGGACGAGTATAAAGTATTGATTCCTGGAGACGATACAGACATCGTTGCCAAACACGCAATGATGTTGGAAGAGCTAATCATGCGCGATAGCGAGGCCGGTGATTTAAATTGGTCACTCGAAGCACCTGCCCCCTCTGTTATGGTCCACGGGCATTGCCATCAAAAAGCGATGGGCGCTTTCAGCGTTGTCCAACAAACACTAGCGTTAATACCTGATATGGATATTCAGCTTATCGAGTCCAGTTGCTGCGGAATGGCAGGCGCATTCGGTTACGGCGAGGATACGATCGATATTTCACTTAAGATGGCAGAGCTTGATCTCCTGCCGGCTGTGCGTAAGGCTGATAGGAATGCACTGATTGTTGCAGACGGCACCTCCTGTCGCCATCAAATTGCCGATGGTGCTCAACGAGACGCACTGCACGTTGTGCAAGTTTTAGCAATGGCATTGCAGACAGCTACCGAGAGTGGCAGTAAACTGCATCAAACAAAGGCACACGTTCAACAGGAAAAAGATCGCGATGAGCACGCTTGAAAAACTTAGCTCTATCAAGCGTCCCTCCTTACATGAGGAGTTGACCGATCGACTGCGCACCATGATTATCGAAGGTGTGCTCGAGGCAGACGAAAAAGTACCCGAACGCGAACTATGCGAAAAGCTTGGCGTCTCTCGCACGCCAATGCGCGAAGCATTAAAGGTACTCGCAGCCGACGGCTTGTTAACCCTTCAACCCAACCGCGGCGCTCGAGTGCGAGCCATAACACTCAATGAATTAGAGGAAGTCTTTCCGCTAATGGGCGCTTTAGAAGCACTGGCCGGAGAGCTGGCATGTAAGAACGTTACTGAAAAACAGTTACAGGTGGTTCGAAAAAATCACAAAGCCATGCTAGCTTGCTTTAAGGCATCTGATATGCCCGGTTATTTTCGTTACAACCAACTGATACATGAAGCAATACTAAACGCAGCAGGCAATCAAACACTCACCACTACATACTTATCTCTAGCTGTGCGGGTACGGCGGGCACGATATCTTGCGAATATGAGCCAGCAACGCTGGCAAGCGGCGGTTGACGAACACGAAGTCATTTTATCTGCTTTGGAAGCTCGGGATGCTAACAAGCTCAGCGCCATCCTTAAACAACATCTTGAAAATAAGTTTGCTACCGTGAGACAATGGGTACTGAGTCAACAAAACAAGCCTTGCCAACAAGGCGAAAGTTAAGTTTTTTTAAAAGAGCAAACTATTTATGGAACTCACACTAGCTAACGCTAAAGTTATCATCGAACACGCACTTGCCGAACAACAAAAACAAGGTTTTAAACCGATGGCCATTGTTGTATTGGGTTCTGGCGGTGGAATTCGCGCCAGCGAAAGTCAAGATGGCACCAGTTTACTTCGTCCTAAGATCGCCCATGGAAAGGCCTATGGTGCATACAATCTAGGAATAGGCTCGCGCGCCCTATTCGAACGTGCCAAAGTAGAACCTTTCTTTATTCAAGCTATGAACTCACTGTGCGATGGCGCTCTTGTTCCTGTTCCCGGTGGCGTTTTAATTCGTGACAAGGAAGGCAATTTGATTGGTGCTGTAGGTATCACAGGTGACATCTCTGATAACGATGAAACATGCGCGGTAGCGGGAATCGAAGCGGCAGGATTTGTTGCTGATACTGGCGGTTAACCGTTCACAAAGCCCGCTGCAAACTCAGCGGGCTCGCCAAACCTGAGTACGTTTCAATAAACCCTTAGATACAATTGCATGCACCAGCCGTGCAGCAACATTCGTGTAAAAGATCATCATGCCCATCGCTGCGGCAGGTGCAACATCACCAGCATCATCCATATTCAACACCGCTATTGATGCTAGAGATGTTCCGCTCGAATAAAGAAACACAACCGCTGACACCGTTGTCATGGCATTAACGAATAAATAGATCGATATATCTAAAATTGCCGGCATGCAAACAGGCACACTAACTCGGTAAAACAATTTGTAGAACGGTTTCTTCAACGAAGATGAGACTGACTCAAATTCATCATCCATTTGCTTTAACGCAGTCACGGCAGTCAAATGCGACACAGTATAAAAGTGAGTAACGGTACAGAGCACCAGAATCGTCATTGTCCCGTAAATAAAATTAAACGGATTTGAAGGATTATTAAAAAAGAAAATATAAGCCAGGCCCAGAACCATGCCAGGAATAGCCATAGGTAGCATGGCTAAAAATTGAAACAAAGAACGTCCAGTTTTAAAGCCTTGTGTCTTCTCTACCATGTAGGCGCCAACAAACACCACAATGGTGCCAAAGAACGCCGTAAGCAAGGCGAGTTTTATAGAATTTTGATAAGCCCCCCAACCACCACCATCCATAAGATCAAACGAATAGTTGACAAGACTAAGACTTAAATCGTAAGGCCAAAATTTGATTAGCGCTGCAAACTGGCACACCGCCAGTATCCCCACTATAAATATTGCGATAACAAGGCAGTACGCGAAACATACTTTATCGAACCTTGAGTTCTTTTTGGGTTGATAAACAACCGAACGGGATGACAGCAAAGCGACTTGCTTGCGTTGCACAAGCCTATCAATCGAGAAAGCAAACATCGCAGGAATCAATAACACCACAGATACCACAGCACCCATCTCAAAATTCTGTTGGCCTATCACTTGTTTGTAAATATCGACTGCGAGCATATTAAACTGGCCACCGATTACTTTGGGCAAGCCAAAATCTGTGATAACTAAATTAAAAACTACAAACGCTGCTGATATCAATCCATATCGAGCACCTGGAATGGTTACCGTCCAAAAGGTTTTCCAAGAGCTTGCACCCAGCGATTCTGATGCTTCGTACAGTCTTGCATCGGATATAGCTAGCGCGGTGGTGATAATTAGCATTGCATGAGGAAAGGTAAAAAATACAGAACCCGCAATGATGCCGTAGGGCCCATAAATGGATTCCCCCATCATCATCGCCTTTAACATCCCTTGATTGCCAAACAGGTAAATAAGCGCAATGCCAGGCAACAGCGACGGCACTAAGATCGGCGCCATTGCAATTAAGCGAAAGACGCCCTTAAAGCGCATACAACTGCGACTAAGTGCGTAAGCAAACCCAAATGCTAACGACACTGTGATTAACGTGCTAATCGCAGAGATCCATAAAGAGTTTTTGATTGAGCGTACAAGCGCCGGCGTTTCGAAATAGTGGGAGAAGTTACCCAAACCTGTTGAGGCTACTGGCCGCAACACAACACGTCTGAAGGTGTTTGAATCAAGCTCCAGCCAGTCAGGTCCAGTGTGACGCTCCGAGCCGACAAGAAAAACAGCGTTTGTATCAACACCACGTACTTTGTACATCACTGGGCTTCTAAATGAAAAGTCGGGGAAGAATTTAGTTACCGACAAACGCCCACCCGATCCAGTGCTCAGATCAGCCTCTTCGTAGATCTTGGTATTCTCATTAAGAGCTTGGGCGGTAATGGACTCTGTATTGAAGTTTCCGGATTCGTCACTTACCTGGAACTCGTACTGACTTAAATCAACATGAAACGTTGAGAACGCTTTGGATAACATGGCATATAAGGGGAATGCCAAGGCAATGATGAGATAGATCGCAATCAACGCAATAAAACCGCGCATCGCCCAGTCGTCACGCCCTAGTTTTACCGCAACATTTTTACCTGCAGGGAGTTGCACGCGAGACGAGGTTGACATCATTAATGAACCAGTTCGTTTCGCGAAAATACTTTAAGTCGATCAGCCGGAATTTCGATACGTAGGCTCTTGCCAATCTCCAGATTCATACGACGCACAGCGTTCATTGAAAAATTAGCATTCAATGTTGCATCTCCATTATCGACACTGGTCAACTCTGCGCGCCAATAGGAGCCTAAAAATTCCATGTCATGGATAGCGACTTCCAGCGAATTTTCGCTGATATTCGTCGCAGCACTTGTTTGTTCATTTTCGCCTTGGGGGATGATATCTTCAGGACGAATGGTCGCGATTACTTGCGCATTAGTTTCAAAGCCATGAGGAATGCATTCAAGTAATTTCGACCCGAAACTTATGGTGTTGTGAGACGAAACAGTGGCGAATATCTGATTCATTTCACCAATGAAGTCTGCTACAAACAATGTTTTGGGATCCCGATATATCTCTATAGGCGTGCCGATTTGTTCTATCACGCCTTGATTCATGACCACAATACGATCGGCCATCGACAAGGCTTCTTCTTGGTCGTGAGTCACCATAATGGTGGTCACGCCGAGCTTTCGTTGCAGTTCTTTTATTTGATGCCGCAACGAAACGCGCACCTTGGCATCCAAGGCGGACAGTGGCTCATCAAGTAATAACAAACCAGGTTCTGTTGCAATAGCCCGCGCTAAGGCTATACGCTGCTGCTGACCACCCGAGAGCTGCGCTGGATATTTCTTACCTTGATCCGGAAGTCCAACTAACGATAACAGCTCTTCTACTCTTGCATTGATCTCAGCTTTTGATTGACCGGCGTTTTCTAACCCGTAAGCAATGTTTTTGTTAATCGACAAATTAGGAAATAGCGCATAGGACTGAAAAACGATGCCGTAGTCTCGCTCGGCTGGCGGGAGGCTTGAAATGTCTTTTGAACCCTGTTCGATCTCTCCTCGAGATTGCACATCCAAGCCCGCAATGGCCCGTAAAAGAGTTGTCTTGCCACAACCCGAGGGGCCTAGAAAGCATACAAACTCACCTTCGTTGACCTCAAGAGAGATATCCTGCAATGCGACAAAATTACCGAACGATTTCCATAGTTCACTAATTTTAAGAAACGTTTGATCCTGCTTACTGACGTCAACCATTGAAAGCCTGGCCTATCTTATCGGACGGTGTAACTATCAGGTGGGTAGAGTATAAACACCGATAGAGATTGCTCATAAAAAAAGCGTTGCTACAAGGTGCAGCAACGCCTTTCAAGGAACTGCGATTTATTTCGCTTCAGACTTACCGTCGTAACGACTCTGCCACTCTTTCAGTATCGCTGCGCGATTATTGGCAGCAAACTCAAAGTCGTTATCAATCATCTTCTCAGCTAGGTTCGCTGGAAAATGCTCTACTGGTTTTGCAACGCCAGGGTATGCCACAACCGCGTAACCCGTGTTGTACATTTCACTGGCTTCTTTGGTTACGCTCCAATCAACCAGCGTTTTCGCGGCATCAAGGTTTGCAGTACCCGCAACAATAGCGGTCGCTTCCATATCCCAACCAACGCCTTCAGTTGGTACGATGATTTCTAGCGGTGCACCTGCAGCTTTTGATTTTGCTCCGCGAAAAGCAAACGACACACCAATGGGAATTTCGCCTGCGGCTGCTAACTTGCACGGCTTAGAACCCGAATGTGTATAGCGGGCAATATTTTCATGTAGTGCATCCATGTAGGCCCAACCGTCCTCTTCACCGAACATTTGTAGCCAGCCTGATACGTCGAGAAAGCCAGTACCTGAAGAGTTAGGATTAGGCATAATTACATGGCCTTTATATTCAGGCTTAGTAAGATCTTGCCAACTAGCTGGTGGAGTCAGCCCTGCTTTACCTGCCTCTACCGTGTTATAGCAAACCGACGCCACCCAAGCATCCATTCCAGTCCATGCTGGAGGCGAACTTTTATCAACAAACTTAGGATCTAGTTTGTCAACCCCAGCTGGCGCATAAGGCTCTAACATGTCTTCTGACTTCATTAATAGTAAGGAAGTCGCTGCTAGGCCCCAAATAACATCCGCTTGAGGGTTATCTTTTTCAGCTAAGAGTTTAGCTGTGATGATGCCGGTTGAGTCTCTCACCCAATTAATATTAATATCTGGATGCGATTTATTGAATTCTTCTGCGTAGCGCGCTAAATCTTCTGCCTCTACTGCGGTATACACCGTCAGGTCTGCCGCATTAGCTGCGGTAATATTAACAACGCCAAGTGCTATAGCGATGGGTAACGATTTAAACAGTTGCTTTATCATTAATGCCTCCAGTTGTTTTGAATATCGAACATTCTGTACTCGGAATTCTTTTTACTAGGAACTGCTGATTCTGCTAACGCTTTGCTTGCGAATACTGGTTTAATTTTGTTTCGT
>CALGND010000019.1 GCA_937958675.1 uncultured Granulosicoccaceae bacterium | reverse complement strand
ATCGATCATAATAGTACTAGCTCCCGCCTCACCTTGCCGTAGTTGTTTCTTATCAGTTGAGTGCCTCTAGTATATCTGCCGTACTTTCAATACACCGACAACAAAAATAACGACAATCAGTAGTGTGTAAATGCCGGCCACCCAATACAGCCGGGCTTTGCTAGCTGCAGTTGTCATATTGCTTCGGCTAAGGTACAGGCCGTACAGCGGTAGCAGTTGCATCATGTGAGTAGCGAAAAAATGAGGAATCCGGAAATCCAGTCCATCTAGATACCAACCGAACAAAGGCACACGCATAACCGATTCAGAATTAACAACTAGATAGCCCTTCTCTGATGAAGAAAGAAAGCCTGCGATCAGTAGCGTCAACACCGAACCCATGATTAATCCGAACGCCGCAGACAACAATACAATATCACTACGCTCCGATTTATATTGTCGGTATAACAAGCAGCCTAAATAGAAACTACCGGCTACCATCAGCACTGCACCGACGCCCATTAAGCCATACATCACAGATTCAACTGTGGTGGAATTATTGAAATGTGATTCTCGACCACGGGCAGCCTGTAAAAAAATGTACAACACCTCAAACAGCGTTGCAGCGACTACGACATATGACATGCCCTTCCATGAAAAAGCATTACGCCTTTCGGTGCTAAGTAGAGACGCTAATACAGCCAGTGTAATAAGGTGAATGATGACCGATATTTCAAACTTAATCGGCTTAAGCCAAAGTACTTCATCTGCCAGCAAGCGCTGATCAACGAAATACAACGGTAGATTCATTAGGAGCAATACCGATAGCAGTGCCACTCCCTGCCACCAGATATTGAGGTGATCCTGCTTATCGTTAAAAAATATCGAAACGTTTAATTTCATGATGGTTCCCCACTATCATGATTAACCCGATTTGCTCTGAATCGAACCATAATGGGTTTAATGATCATAAATAACAGATACCCAAACGGTCCAAACATAAAGGTCGCGGCTAATATCGGTGTTTGAATCAAGCGCGATAAACCAATCTTATCCGCCTGCTTCGCAATCACACCACCTACAAATAAATCAAACGCGAGATAATGCACCCAACCTGCTAAAGCGGCACCTGGATGGGTAAAAAGCTGCTGAACATTTGTTAGTGTATCGAAGCCGCCTTCAGCAGAGAAAAAATAGCGGGCGATCAGAAAGCTATAAACGATCGATAAGATGAGTGGGATAAATAAGGCAGGTATTTGCATCAACCAGCCCCAACGTCGTGGTAGAAAAATGAGTATCAACCAACCCAACATGGCCAGCATACTCGCAGAAGAAAAAAGTTGCTCGAACGTCATATGCGCGCCTTACAATAGGAGGTAAAGTCTTTTATAACTAAAGATACTCCACATTTCCACAAATGCTGATCGGCTGCCCTGAAATACCGGCGCCTAACGATGAGCAAAGAAACACAGCTTGATTTGCAACATCCTGTGCGTTTACCATTTTTCGCAGCGACACTTTGTTGATGTACTCTTGCGTCATCTCTTCATGGCTTACACCAATCGCCTCAGCCCTTGCGGCAATGACCTGCTCTATACGAGGCCCCTCTACAATGCCAGGTAATAATGCATTCACGCGAATACCATGCGGCCCTAATTCTATCGCCAAGCTTTTAACCAAACCAATAATTGCCCACTTGGTGACTGCGTAGGGTGTGCGATACGCATAGCCCAAACGACCGGCCACGGAGGATAGGCAGATCATTGATGCATTATCAGATTGCTTTAACAGCGGCACGGCAAGGCGCGCGCAATAAAACTGAGCATTAAGATTGACATCAATGGTCTTCAGCCAGTCATCACCGGATAGGTCTTCTATATTCCCGGTGGGGCCGGCTATTCCAGCATTGTTGACAAGCACATCTAAACCGCCCATCTCATGAACAACATTTTCAAACAACTGTGCAACTTGTGCCTCGCTTGATACATCACACAAGCTAGTGCCCCAATCAGGGTGTGCAGCGGCACAGGCGGTTAACGCCTCCTGCGATATATCGCAGATATGAAGTTGAGCTCCTTCGCGGGCAAACGTTTCGGCAATCGCCAATCCAATTCCGCTAGCGCCCGCCGTAACCAGAACCCGTAAACCAGTAACCATTTTATTTACCTCAGATACGTATCCATCAGCCAATCGATCCACTAGCGCGCTTTTTATTTTTTATTGGTTCATGCCTTTTTGCTATGCAGAGATTGCTTGCAGACCTACACTAGGGTGATTTTTCAGCATTAGTGTAGATCTTAATCGTTTCAGCTTGCCCACGTATCGACGTTTCACCCACTACGTGTAAATCAACACAGCTCCCAGCCAACTTTGCGGTGTTTTCCGATACAAGCAAATGGGTGCCAAACTCTTTATTCAGCGCTTCTAACCGTGCGGCCATGTTGACCGAATTTCCATACACCGTGTAGCTGAGCCTGCCAGCGGCACCCACCGCGCCTGCCACCACTGGCCCGCTATCAATACCAATGCGAATACTTAAACGATGACCACAGAAAAACTGAGCGTTGACTGTCTCCAACATCTCGAAGGCAGCCATAATGGCATTCTTGGCATGCTCAGGATTTTCGATCGGAACATTGAAAGTGGCTAGAATGGCGTCGCCATGAAACTGAGTGACTACTCCCTCATAACTTTCTAGGACGTCTACCATTGCCGAAAAATAGGCATTAAGGATAGCCACTACTTTGGTAGCGCCTAAGGATTCGGTTAACGCAGTAAACCCCTCAATATCAGAATATAGCAGCGTTGCTTCAGCGGTTTCAGAATCGATAGATCCACCTTCAGATAACAAGGTACGAGCCACCTCTTCTGGTACAAACTGGCCCAAGGTCTGGCGGATTAGCGTGCGTTCTCGAAGATCGATCAGCATTTGATTGAATGAGCGTGCAGCATCGTCTAATTCCTTCATACGACTCGGTTTTAGCGCTGGCACCTCTGCAAGCCGGTTAGCTTCGACCAGTCGTGCGGCACTGGCGATAGCGGATACGGGTCGGGTAATATAACGGCCCAATAAAATTGCACCTGCAATAGCTGCCAATAACACTGCAATGCTGCCTAATAAGGCTTGCATCAAACGCTTGCTTTCGGCACCCCCATAAATATCGGTATTGAGATGCGCACCGATAATCCAAGGTGTTGCGCCATAGTGCTCTATCGCCCGATACACATAAACGAAGTAGCGCTCATGCTCCTCGATAAACACACCGCTCGTCTTAACGTTTTCGACGTTGTCCAGAAAGAAGAGATCTTCATCGTCAGGGGACCAGATTTGTTTTAATATTTCATCGTCGAGTTCATTCAATGGTGTTAATGGCGTGAAGGCAGTACCATCATTGCCTGCCGCCTTTTTCAACAACGGATGCGCTAATACGAGATCTTCGCCGTATAAAATAAAGGGTGTCATGCCTTCACGTGGAGATAGGTCGACCACATGACTCGACAACTCTTCTATGGGTACAATCTGAGCCAGAACAGCAATTAACACTCCGTCAGCATCATGAATCGGCAAGTCGTGAAGCAAGATTGTTTTATCAATTGTGTCTGTAAAGAACGGTTCAATCCATGACCCTTCACGGCGTTGTGTTGCATCCTCGATCCACAAGCTGATCTCCTCTCGTGAGGACCAATCTTCAGTCAATGCGACACCAGTAGCGCGCGTCCAGCGCCTAATTAAACCATCAGGAGACACAAGAGCGATACCGGCAACTTGGCTCGTAGCTGCCAGCGCACCCATCATAAATGCATCAAAGTGTTGTAGATCAGAAACCGCGTCAGCATTGCTCACAACATGCTGAGCAACCCATGTGGCTTGGCTATTTACAGGCTGAAGCCATAACGAAATATCACGCTCCATGGAGCTGATCATGACGGTTGCCTGATCACTCATCAAATGACGAGTATTTTTAGCAGCACTGAAAAAGCCAAGGAAAAAAACGATGCCGACAGCCAGCGCAATAAGTGCGGACACGCCAAAGACAGTGATGTAGCGAAGAGGTACTCGGAATCTCATTATTCATTGTAAAGGATTCTGAGACATTTCATACTTGACTACGTTGCTAGAGTAGAAATGAAGTTTTCATCCATGTGCGCACGCTAATTTGGATTATGGATCAGCTTAACGACTTGATGCTAGCTTGTGCTAACAAAGCGAAGCGACTGGGAAGTCGCCAGTACAGGAGGGGAAGAAAATAAAAGTTGAACGCTCCCCCTTTATAGGAGAGCGTTTATAGTAGTTACTGGAGATCTTAAAAATCTTAGTTAGGAACAAACCCAACAGCAATCTGGAATGGCTCTGTGAGGTCACGATCGACTTCAGCCACTTTCCAGCCCACTTCTCTAGCCAAAGCATCAACATACTCAACGCTCATGATAGTGTCGCCGTAGTCTTGCTCTTCAAGCGAATCGTCATTGTTGAACGTTTGGAACGCATAGCCATCAGCGTAGAAATTATCTCGCATCCGCTTGCACGTTTCTTCAGGCCACTTACCGTCGCGTACAGAAACCCACTCAACTGAACGAATAGTCGCCACGAAGACCGAGTTATCACTCATGTACGGGCGTAAACCTTTTAATACTGAAGCTGTCACTGGAGCCGGTGTATGAGAAAACACCGAGAACGCAAACGCGAAATCGTAGTGATTTTCTTTTAAAGGCAAAGATTCAGGGCGAGTAGAAATTAGCTTAAGTTCGTTCGGAATATTGCCTTCTGTACAGTGATCTAGCGATACTTGCATTGGATCCACACCATGCACTCTATCGACCGGCGAATAGTAGTTCATGATACGAAGCAAGCGCCCGTATCCACAGCCGTAATCAAGGATGTTCTTACCTTTTAGTCCGCTACCAGTAACCTTGTAGGAAATAGAGTCAAATAAACGGGCTAAATTGCAGGTTCTCAACATCAACGGCTTGCCCGAGTCCCCTACCCATTTCATCTGGACATCGTCAGCAGGCATTTGAG
>CALGND010000018.1 GCA_937958675.1 uncultured Granulosicoccaceae bacterium | reverse complement strand
ATGGCACGCGCCTGGGATGCGCCAGGTGGAGCTGCGAAAGGAGTCAGTATTAGTTTTGATGGAGATCGTTTAGCCACTGCTGATAAATCGGGTCTCGTGCAACTCAGATGGATCGATAGTGACGATAAACCGCAGAATTTGCGTGGACATATGACGGGAGTTTGGGCACTTGCGTTTTCAAGTGATGACAAACTACTGGCTTCGGCAGACCGTGCAGGCAGGCTTAGGGTCTGGGACGTTCAAAACGGTAAGTTGTTGCAGGAGGATTCACTTAATAGTGATCCTATCTGGTCACTAGCGTTCGCTGATAGCGATGATACTCTTCTGGTGGGTGCGCAAAGTGGAGTGTTGCGCTATTCGGTTTTGGAGAAAAAGTGGGCCGAGCGGTTGTCCACAACTCAAGGCCAGTTGACGCGTGTGTTTCTGTCAGCAAACCAAAAACGATTAGTGGTCAGCGATTCACTTGGGCATATTCAGTTGATCGATGTCGAGTCCGAAGAGATAATTCTAAAGTTGCAAGCAGATAACGATACGGTGTGGAGTGTTGCGTTGAGCCCAGATGGAGAAACGTTAGCCGCGGCTACAGGTAGCGAGATTGTGTCGCTTTACCATGCTAGTAGCGGCGAGCGATTCGCTCGCCTAACCGGTCATGAAGGTGGCGCAACAAACGTAGGATTCTTAGGTGATGGTGCTACGCTTGTGGCGAGTGATCGCAAAGGTAGATTGCATTGGTGGGATACCGCTAGTGCGCGCCGCTTGTCTATACCCATACGGGCTCACAAACGATCCATCTGGCGTATGGAAGTCCATCCTGACGGCAACAGTGTAGTAACAACCGGTGATGATGGTGTCATTAAACTCTGGAACGTACTTGATACAGATCGCGCTTGTAATATTGGTTTACCGGGTTTTGATATGGCTCGGCGACAACAGTACTTGGGCGATGATCGCGCGTTTTTAGCCTGTAGCTTTTGAAGTGCCGCATTCGAATTGAATAACGTGGTAGGTGCCGTGTTCCCTTGATGCGCCTAGTGCTAATTCGCCACTTCCAGACATAGGCCATTGTTGCCTGCGAAGGTATAGGGTTTCACCTGTATGCGTAAATAGGTGTGTACCGTTAGTGCTTTTATCTGTTAACACAAAAAGATCACGCACTCGCTCGATAGTGACATGGCGTCTGGAAACCGGATCGGCATCTATCACTAGAGTATTGGTTATGGCCCGACCGATTGAGAATATGCCGTCGTGTGCCTTCAGAGATATGCGTTTGCCTTCGTGTGAAAGCGTTAGTGTTGCGATTTCCTCAATATAGTTGTCATTATCGAGTGTCATTATGGCGGTAAGGCCATCCTGCTGCCATGGTAAATCGTACACCATCACGGGTGCGGACACGCCTTTAAGCGTAACCGTGTCGAATCGTCGGGCTGCGTCGTGCCAAGTTGCTGCTGCGTTGTTGAGTAGCGCTTCGGTAATGATGGTTTGATCGGCTTGCGCGATTGCTGTGACCCTTGCTGCTACATTAATTGTGTCACCAAAAAGCCGATTTTCTTCGTGATCTTCGATCACGCTTCCCATATGCATACCAATGCGCAAACTCATTGGAATTGCATGCTGTTTGCTATATCGCTGCGCTTTCCTGTGCAGCGCGATTGAGCAAGGTAGTGCTTTATCGGAAAGGCCAAATCGTACCATTATCTCGTCGCCGATAATCTCCTGCACCTTGCCACCAAAGGATGCCACCTCCTCTTCAAGTAAGTGTTGGAGTTCGAGTACGTGCGTCTTTGCTGCCTCATCCCCTATGCTGGCATATAGCTTGACGCTATCGGCTAGATCGGCAAAGAGAATGACGCAGGCTTGTTTGTCCATGGTAAATAGTATAAAACGATATGGCTGTCGATGTATTGTCGCTGTATAAAAAATGCTCTACTGGTATTACTACCCAAAAATATGGACGGGAACCACATGCAAAACACTGAGTCTCTAATCAGACAAATCGATTTGTTCGCTGACTTGGATGAAAACTCCTTGGGACTACTGCTGGAGCAGTCCCGAAATCTTAAATTTCGCAAAAACGCAATCGTGATGTCAGAGGGAGAGACTGGCGAAAGTTTGTACATCATTAAATCAGGCTCAATTAAGATTTACATCAGCGACGAGCAGGGCGGCGAAATGACACTTTTTATTGAAGGTCCGGGTAGTTACATTGGTGAGATCTCGCTACTTGATGATGCACCGAGGACGGCATCGGCGGTAGCGCTGGAGGATACAGAAGTACTGGTGATATCCAAATCGCTGTTTTACGAGTGTATTGCACAAAACCCGGATATTGCATTTGGCTTGATCCGTATTGTTACTCAACGTTTGAGGAAAGCTACAGACGATTTACGTAATTTAGCATTAAAAAATGTATACCAACGCTTGGCGCTTAAGCTGATTGAGTTATCGGTGGATGAGGATGGGATACGCGTACTGAAAAGGAAATACTCACAACAGGAGTTTGCCAAGATGATAGGTGCATCACGTGAGATGGTTGGTAAGGTGTTAGCTGAACTTGAGGCAGGTGGTTATACTGAGGTTAAAGGCAACAAAATATATTTGCTTAAAACATTGCCTTATGATTTTTAGCAGAAAAGGTCAACGCTAATTTGAATTATACTTTTAGCTTGAAGCAATCAATAATGCGTTGGCGGCTACGATATCACCAATAATTGAATAATCTTCAACGCTAAATGTGAGTGGTATACGAACATCGTATAGCCGTGCTAGGACTTTGTCGGTTTGTGGCAAAGGTTTAGTTGGCAATACTTCCCAACTATCGTAGCGACTGGTATAGGCCGCGGGCTTATCCGCACCGAACCATTTCAGTTCTACTCCGTCCTCTTTGCAAGCCTGCAAGAAAGCTTGGTTTTGCTGATCATTGAAACTGTTGATTGCAAATTGTGCTGAGCTATGGACTTCAACTGCACTTTGGTGCTCCTGCGGCACGTCGATAATATCGACAGGGGCTAGCTTGGCAACGAAAGCTTCGTAACGATCGTTCCAGCGCTGGCAGTTTGCATCTAGATTGGCTAGTTGGGGGCGCAGAATGGCGGCGCGCATGTTGTCCATGCGACCACTGCAGTTTGGCGTAAGGTATTTAACCTGCTCAAATACCTCTGGTGCAGGCGAAGCTTCGTGACGTTCATACAGCATGTATGAGCCTGACAAGATAACGGCTTTGGCCATTAACAAGTCATCATTGGTGGTTAGGAAACCACCTTCACCTGAATTAATATGCTTGTAGGTTTGTGTGCTGAAGCAAGCCATCACGCCGTGATTGCCGCTCTTAATACCGTTAAACGTGGCACCCATTGTGTGGGCGCAATCTTCTATGAGAGCCACATCATGCTGATTGAGTATGATCATGAGCTTGTCCATATCGGCAAGATGCCCACGCATATGGGAAAGCATGAGTACTTTTGCACCTGTGCTCTTGATGGTTTGTTCGAGATGATCTAAATCAAGCACTAGTTGATCAGTCGTGTTTATTAGTACGGGCGTGCCGCCGGCTGCGGTGATAGCGCCTGGTACTGGCGCTAGGGTAAATGCGTTAGTGAGTACCACTTGTCCCGGTTCAAGGCCCCAAGCACGTAATGCGGTTTGCAAGGCGTAACCGCCAGATGTGCACGCTAGGCAATATTTTTGATCCTGATACTTTGCGTATTCGATTTCTAGCAGAGTGGTTTCGGAGAGCTCGTTATTCTCTGATACGTTGTAGCGATGTAAGCGACCAGACTCCATTACCGTTACTGCCGCTGCAATCGCCTCGGCGGTGATGGGCTCTTGTTGCGTGAAGTTGCCTGTAAACTTTTTATTCGTTGTAGTCACGAGTGGTAGTCAGCTGAGTTTGTAGATGGGGTATCTTTTAAAAGCTTCGCGGTGATCAATGCCACCAGTGTACCAGCAATTGCGCCAAACAGATGACCATCCCATGACACGCCTTGTTGCCCGGGTATTACACCTTTAAATAGCACACCTGCATAGCTAACACCGATGATTATGGTAATGAGAATAGAGCTAATTCGTTTTTCGAAGATGCCTGCGAAAATGTGAAAGGCGATCAATCCGAATACCAAACCACTAGCGCCAATATGCAAAGCAGTTCGACCAAAAAGCCATAACCCCAGTCCGCCGAGTAAGGTGATCAATATCACAATGGCACCGCTGTCAGCGCGGGACCCGGCTAGTAGAAATAGGGTGACGGCCAATGGCACGGTGTTACCCATCAAATGCGCAAAGTCACCATGCAAAAACGGCATAGCGATAATCCCTATCAAGCCACCAAAATCGCGTGGCACCAAGCCGTACTTTTCTAGTGGTAGAAAACGATCTAAGGCGAACACGCCCCATATGACCACGAGGAAAATCGCAATGCCAATAAAGTCACGTTTAATCGTGTGAATATTGCGATTGTCGACAAGTGATTTCATGTTGCTAGCGGAGCATTGGCTGCTGCTTAGCGCAACATCCAGCGAAGTTTATCGGCAACTGCCGTAAGTTCGTTTGAACCTAAATTGCTAGTGCCACTTTTAAGTGCTGCGTATTGATCTTTATCTATCGCCAACCTGCCAGAATCTGAATCACGCAAATTGAGAATTTTTAGCATCTCTTGTATCTCAGGGAGACTATTTCCAGCAACGTTTTTTAGATTGTGCTCGCGCGCACTGGCTATTGCTGCTGCTGCGGAGGCCGCGGTAGTTGCACCTACTGCGCCAGCAGCAATGCCGGCACCGACAGATGAACTACTGGAGGACGCATTAGTGTTAGAGCCAGATGTTGAGATTGCAGATGATGTGGCTTGATTCGAATTTGCGCCTGCGCTGCTTGATGCTGCCGACACACCACCACCTGAACCAGCGCTGCCTGCTGTTCCATTGCTAGAGCCAGCACCCGTTGGCGCACCGCCAGCGTTTTGAAAGGCGTCGCCTGAACTAGCATCACTAGACAGCTGTGCTGATTCGGCTTGGCTTAAATCAGCATCGCTCTCACCATTGCTGGACTGGTTATTTACGTCGTATTGGTTTTTGCCGCTTAGCGCGGAAATTAGAAAGTAGGCAGCAACTGCCAATAGTATTAAAGAGATTACCCAAGTCATGAATGACTCCTTGTTTACGTTTATGTGACACGTTTGAATCTAACAAATCCTTTTAACCAGTTCAATTAACCTAATCGACCCATTCAATAAGCTCGATCAATGTTTGTGACGTGTTGCCAGATCGTGAGTCGGCGACAAGCATTAGTTTCTCGCTTACTGCTAGACTTCAGGCCTTGTTAATAATCAATCTTTTATAGCTATGGTTCGGCCAGACAAATCAATCGTCAAACGTTTTGACAGTCTTAAAACGCATCTTAAGCGAGAGAACCCGGCATTGGTAGGGGTCATAGCGGGTTTTCGCCAACTCGATGACGTGGGCTACCGTACTGGGTTAATTGGTACAGATGAATCATACGCCATGCAGATATCGTGGTGGCCGCTGATTTCCGTTTTAGGCGTATTTTCAGCCGGTAAATCCTCATTTATCAACAGCTATCTTGGCCGACCGCTACAAAAAACGGGCAATCAAGCGGTTGACGACAAATTTACTGTGGTTTGCTACGGCAAGGACAATGCTGGCCAGGTTTTGCCAGGGTTGGCGGTTGATGCTGACATGCGTTTTCCTTTTTATCGGATTAGTGATGAGATTGAACATGTGGCGGAAGGCGAAGGGCGCCGTATCGATGCATACCTACAGCTAAAGGTCACTGATTCTGAAGCCGTGCGCGGCAAGATAATTATTGATTCCCCAGGATTTGATGCGGACGATCAACGTACTTCAACATTGAAGCTTACTAATCACATAATGGATATCTCAGATCTTGTCATGGTATTTTTTGATGCGCGCCATCCTGAACCAGGTGCTATGCAAGATACTCTGCGTCATTTAGTGCAAGGCACCATCTCGCGTTCGGATAGCAACAAATTTATGTTTATTCTTAATCAAATCGACACAGCTTCGCGCGAAGACAATACTGAAGAAGTTGTCGGTGCATGGCAACGAGCTTTGTCACAAAAAGGATTAACAGCAGGGCGGTTTTACACCATCTTTAATAAAGATATTGCACCCGATATGGATGCGACATCATCAATGCAGCGTCTAGCGGCAAAACGTGATGCCGATATGGCTGATATTGAAGAGCGTATGCAACAAGTAGAAGTGGAGCGCGCTTATAGAATCGTTGGCGCGATGGAAAAGCAAGCCTATCGGATTCGTGATGAATCAATTCCCGCGCTTCGTGCCTTAAAAAGCGACTGGAGCTCAAAAGTGCTCAAGTGGGATGCCATTGCTTTAGTTGTTTTATTGGTTGTCGTACTGGGCATTTCAATCGCCACGGGTTTTATAGGTTCGTTGATGGCGATGATTATTAGCGTGTTTACCAACCCTGTTTCTATGTTAGGTGGTATTGCTGGTGTAGTGATACCGCTCTTTGTCGGCCACCATTTAATCCGAAAGTGGGTTAAGGGGCGGATGATGCCGCAAATCACTAGTAGTGATAACAGTGAACTAGCGCCTGCATTTATCAAGAACACCAGCTTTTTTAATTCGGTGTTTAGCTCAAACCTAGTGGGTTGGAATAAAGGCACAGAGAAAAAGATCGAGCGCTCTATTGAGCAGGCATCTGAATTTGTTCAAAAGCTTAATGATCAGTTTACTAATCCGTCGGGAAAGTAAATCAAGTTTCCGGGCAGTAGTACTCTAAGACTGTCACCCCCGCGAAGGCGGGGGCCGAGGCGCTAAGTCAATAGTCGCTATTGCGTTAGTCGCTGGTTTCGCCAGTGGGCTTCTTGTTAGACCCGTCTACATCAACAACCTTACGAGAGGCAAACGATAGTCCACCCTCGTCACGATTAGCTAACGATTTCACCGAGCCTTTGAGCTGGCTTGGCTGACGTTGCGACACTGGGTTTGCATCGACATCTGGTTTCGCAGCAGGCGCTGATGCCGTAGCCGTAGTAGTGCTCGGTGTTGGTGCCGCGCTAGGCTTTGCAGCAGGCGATGGGGCTGTAGCGTTAGGTGTCGGCGCTGCACTTGGCTTTGCTGCGGCGCTTGCCGCCGCCGCTGCCGTGACAGAAACCGCCGGGCTTGAGTTTGCTTTTTGAGCATCGTTGCCTGAGGTATCTGAGGATTGCTCGCCTTCTGTTTTTCGGTTGTTGTGCCGGCGTGAGCGGTTGTAGTTTGAACCCTGCCGCGGTCGCTGATCTGCATCGCTGCTGCCGTTATTGCCTGCTTGGTCTGTAGTGGCATTTTCTGAACCAGCCTGGGCTGGTTTAGCTTGTGGTTTGCTACTACTGTCAGCTTCGTTCTTCTCAGCTTCCTGCTTGTTCTGGACTTTCTGGCGACGTCTGCTTGGAGCGCGCTTCTTATTACCAGCCTCGTTCGAGTCAGCTACATTACCGTTGGCTTCATCGCTAACAGGTGTGGTGACTTCGCTCGCTGCTACGTTGCCGTTGGCTTCAGGCTTTTTGTTTCCTGTTGCATTGGCATCGTTAGCGCTAGCAGAAACTACAGCGCCAGTTTGCATGACACCACTGACTGGCTTTGGAGTGTCGGCCGCAGCTTTGGCTTGCTCGTTAGGTGCATTACTCGGCGAATCGTTCTTAGCGTTTTCGGTTTGCTCATCGTTTGCAGCTTGCTTGTTGGCTTGATTACGCTTGCCACCGCGGCCGCGACGCCGTCCACCACGTTCTGATTTTGGCTTTTGCTCTGCGTTGGATGCTGCCGTACCTGGTTTGCCATCAGCGTTGACATTGTTGGTAGCAGAGTCAGCATTCTCAGCTGGCTTCTTATCGCGATTCTCGTTTTTCTTGTTTCGGTTGCGGTTATTACGCGAGCCGTTTTTCTTTTTCTGACGACGAGCATCACCACTATCTTCAGAGTTAGAGCGGGCGTTACGTGGCTTGCGATTTTGGTTGCGGTTGTTGCGATTATTGCTCTTACGCGCGGTTTCTTTTGCTTCTTCAGGTGTTGGCGCTGGGGGCTCTACTTCAGTAGGCTTTGCACCGAAAATGGAAGTCACTTTGCCCAAGATACCTTTTAAGCCGCTGGTTTTGGCGGCCACTTCAGGTGCTGCCGCTAGGGCTTTTGCAGGTGTTGGTGCAGGCATGTCCGGGACAACATTGCCAACAGCTGCTCGTTCGATTGGCTTGGATGGCTTGCTATCCGCTTGTGCTTGTGCTTCGATATTATCTGTTGCTAGCTCGTAGCTATTTTTCTTTACTGTGTCGTGATCAGAATCAGACGCACGGACTCGTTCTATTGTGTAGTTAGGCGTTTCAAATGTTGGGTTAGCAACGATCAATAACGTGACGTTGTTACGCACTTCGATCTCGTTGATGCTAGCGCGTTTTTCATTAAGTAGGTACGTTGCCACATCGACTGGTACGTCAGCAAAGACTTTATCGGTATTGTCTTTCATGGCTTCCTCTTCGAGTAAGCGGAGGATTGACAATGCCGTTGATTCGGTGCCACGAACGGTGCCATGGCCTTGGCAGCGCGGGCAAACACTTTCGGAAGATTCACCCAGTGATGGGCGTAAACGCTGTCGCGACATTTCTAGTAGGCCAAAGCGTGAGATACGCCCTATTTGTACTCGAGCGCGGTCCTGCTTTAGTGCATCGCGTAATCGGTTTTCAACGGCCCGCTGGTTACGATTAGACATCATGTCGATAAAGTCGATAACCACGAGGCCACCTAGGTCGCGCAGGCGAAGCTGGCGTGCAACTTCGTCAGCAGCTTCAAGGTTAGTATTGGCGGCTGTTTCTTCGATGTCGCTACCCTTGGTGGCGCGAGCTGAGTTGACATCGATAGAGATTAACGCTTCAGTGTGATCAATGACTAATGCGCCACCTGAAGGCAGGCGAACTTCACGTTGAAACGCAGACTCTATTTGGCTTTCAATCTGGTAGCGGTTGAACAAGGGAACATCGTCTTCATATAGCTTAAGTTTGCGTGCATTTTGCGGCATGTACATGCGAATGAATTCAGCCGATTGATCGAACGTGGCTTGCTCGTCAACGATGATTTCGCCGATATCGCTGCGGAAATAATCACGCAGGGCTCGCACAATAATGTTGCTTTCTTGGTAGACCAGGAATGGGGCTTTCTTGCCTTCCGCAGCCTCTTCGATGGCGTGCCAGATCGCAGCTTGGTAATCCAGATCCCATTGGAGTTCTTCGGAGGTTCTGCCCACGCCCGCGGTACGCACAATTGTGCCCATACCATCAGGTGTGTTGACCTCAGCCATAGCGGCTTTTAGTTCGGTTCGTTCGTCGCCTTCGATACGACGTGATACACCACCGGCTCGGGCGTTGTTTGGCATCAGTACCAAAAAGCGTCCAGCAAGGCTGATAAAGGTGGTGAGGGCTGCGCCCTTATTGCTACGTTCTTCTTTTTCTATTTGAACCAGGATTTCCTGGCCCTCTTTGATGCCATCGCGAACATTAGGACGGCCATCGCCACGGTGGGCTTTATCGGAAAGGTATTCCTTGGCGATTTCTTTAAATGGGAGGAAGCCATGACGCTCGGCGCCATAGTCAACAAAAGCGGCTTCGAGGCTAGGCTCGACGCGGGTTATTTTTGCTTTGTATATATTGGATTTCTTTTGTTCGCGTTCCTTATGCTCTATGTCTAGATCGTTGAGGCGTTGGCCGTCGACTATGGCTACGCGAAGCTCTTCTTCGTGAGTCGCGTTGATTAACATTCGTTTCATTATTTGTTTCCGTTCCGGAAGAACGGGTCACCAGTCTCTGGTCGCTTATATGAGCATACGCAGGCTTCTGTTGGCGAAAGTGCCACAGGCTAAGCAGTATTAATATTGTGAGTAGCGCGAAGGACATTGCTAGGGTGTTGTTGTTCCGGGTTTAGTTAGTTTTATCGTTTAAATAAGTCTGCCGGCTGTGATGCCTGGCGCGTTGCTAGGGCGGGTTGTGATTACCTGGCCTAGCGTAAAAATTGTGTCTGCGAACCCTTTTCAAATAACCGTTCGCTAGAGAACGGTTCAGTGGGTTGCTAAGGCTGCTCTACATATCTGTAAATTCTATAAATCTATATCTGTCAATCTGCAATATCTGCAGATATCAGTACAGATCAGCTATGAGCTCAGCCAGTTGTTCACTTGGTGTATCTTTTAGCGATGAGCTAGTTATCGTCATAAACTTCGATAAACTGGCTAGAGAATCCGTACTTACTAGAAATTGTAGTCGGTTGGCTCCATTCAGCGCTTATGAGAGTATAGCAACATTCATGCACGAATCAGACAGTAATTCGGCCTCAGTGCGTTTAGTCACGGTTGAGGAAGGCGAGGCAGGCCAGCGTGTGGATAACTTTCTTATTCGCCGGGCTCCAGGTGTGCCTCGTAGCCATATATACCGCATTATTCGTACTGGTCAGGTCAGAATCAACAGTGGTCGTTGTAAGCCCACTCGCAAGCTTGTAGGCGGCGATATTGTCAGGATACCGCCACTTAAGATCGCAGCAAAAGCGAAAATCTCTGTTCCTGATGAGCTGGCGGCCCGAATTGCGGGCCGGATTGCCTACCGGAACGACGATCTTATCGTGGTGGATAAGCCTGCCGGCTTGGCAGTGCATGGTGGCTCAGGGTTGCCTTTTGGGTTGATCGACGCTTTGCGGCAGCATGAAGATAATCCAGCACTTGAGCTGGTACATCGGATAGATAAGGGCACTAGCGGTTGTTTGCTGATTGCCAGCAATAACGGCGTGAATCGACAGCTTCAAAACTTGTTTCGGGAGCGCGAAGTTAATAAGCGTTACTACGCAATGGTGTCTGGGCAATGGCCAAACGCGACCCAAACCGTCAAGGTGCCGCTGCTGAAAAATCAAGAGGCCGGTGGGCAGCGAAAGGTCATTGTTGCCGACAATGGCCAGTCGGCTGTGTCCCACTTTACGCGTATTGAACGATATAACGAAGCCACACTGCTGGAGGTGGCCATTGAAACCGGGCGAACGCACCAAATCAGAGTGCACGCGCAACATTCAGGGCATGCGATTGTAGGTGACGAGCGCTACGGCAAGCGTGCCGACAACGAGCGCTTTGCTGGTAAAGGTATTAAGCGCTTAATGCTACATGCGCGTCAGCTCGAATTTGAATGGAAGGCAGAGACAATCAGTATCACCATTGAGCCAGATGCTCAATGGCAGAAAACACTAACGGCGCTCACTCAGTTGGGCCAATAATATGATGCAAGCTCAAACAAAAAATCTTATCGATGAGGACGCCTTGCTGACTGCCGCAACGCAGTTTGGATCAGCGCTTCGCTTTCCTGCTGTTGTGTATTTATCCGGTGAGCTGGGCGCGGGTAAAACCACTTTTGCCCGTGCCTTGATCCAATCGCTCGGATATGAGGGAAATGTAAAAAGCCCCACCTATACATTGCTCGAAACCTACCAGGCGGGTAGTTTGCAGGTGGTGCATTTTGATCTGTATCGCTTAGAAGACCCAGAAGAGCTGCATGCACTGGGCTATCGCGAACTCACTAGTCAAGCGGATCTAGTGCTGGTGGAGTGGTCGGAAAAGGGCGGCAGCCTAATCCCAGCAGCTGATTATGTGGTGGCGCTGGAGTACGCACTACCGGGCAGAATAATGCATATCTCAACAGCGGTTGATTTGTCGAAATAGCCATCTATGCTTAGTGTGGCTCCAGCTGTCCGCATGAAGACAGTGTGCCGAGTAAGGGGGTTCATTGAACAATTCAATTTTGCTAGTGTTTAAGCGGCATACGCAACTGCGTGAATCGCAGCGTATTCGGCGACTTACGCTGTGTTTGCTTGGATCCATTTTATTGCTTGGCGGCTTTGCGTCTTCAGCGGCAGGCAGTGCCCAGTTGATGCGCTTTCAAGTGGTGCAGCAATCCAATCTAATGTTGCATCTCGACTTTGATCAGCCCATCGAGAATGCCAATGTGTTTGCGCTTAGTAATCCCCACCGTTTAGTGATTGATCTGGCCTATGCCGAACTTAAAACCGCGCTAGACCTAGATGCTTCACGTGGGATGATGTTGGATGTTCGTCACGGTTATCATGGCAACCAAAAATTGCGTATTGCGATAGATCTGGCGAAAGCTGCTAAGCCAAGTTTTGAGTCGATCGCGCGCCAAGGTGGTCAACGGTTAATAATCGACACTGGCATCGTGCTGGAAGCCACTGACAGTGCCGATGCTATCCAAGCAAACTCAAGCCCATCCACGCCTGTTGAGCAGGTAGCGATTCCTGCTGGTGATTTGCGCGACGTCATTGTGGCCATTGATGCTGGCCACGGCGGAAAAGATCCAGGTGCACTGGGCCAACGCAAAACAATGGAAAAAGATATCACGCTGGCTGTAGCGCTTCGTTTGCACGAGCGACTTAATGCACAAGAGGGCATTAGCGCCATACTCACACGAAGCAAGGATGAGTACATTGCACTGGGTGACCGAATACGCCTTGCTCGAGAGCGACATGCAGACATATTTGTATCTGTGCATGCTGATGCGTTTAAACGCTTAACGGCTGCGGGCAGTTCGGTTTATGCATTGTCGCTTAAGGGCGCAAGTTCGCAAGCTGCTCAATGGTTGGCCGAAAAAGAGAATAGTACGGATGCCTTGTTCGGTGAAGTGCAGCTCGATGGATTAAGCGATGATCTTCAGCAGACGTTGCTAAATTTAGCGCAAAATTCAACGTTAGAGGCTAGCTTGGATATGGGTGCAGAAGTGCTCGCCCAGCTCAAGCAAGTGGGGCCAGTGCATAAACCTAATGTTGAGACGGCTAATTTTGCCGTTCTGCGGTCCCCGGATATCCCGTCCGTGTTGGTGGAAATCGCTTTTATCTCTAATTTACTTGAAGAGAAGAAGCTAAACGACGCAAGGTTTCAAGATACGCTCGCCATTGCCATTCAAAACGGCGTGGTGCGTTATCTTAATCGCCGCGCCCCAGTGGGAACCCGATTGGCAGCGGCGCGGCAGAAGAACTCGGGCTAATACTATCTGCGGCAGTTTTGCCGCATAATGTTAGGTGACAATGCCTGACTAGATTACCCATGCCCATTCAACAACTCCCTGATCATCTGATCAACCAAATCGCGGCGGGTGAAGTGATTGAGCGGCCTGCTTCTATTGTTAAGGAGCTGCTCGAGAACTCGCTTGATGCGGGCGCGACCCATTGCGAGGTTCATCTAGATCACGGTGGTCTAGAGCGTATTCGTATTCGCGATGATGGTGGTGGCATCCCAAAAGATGAATTGTTGTTGGCGCTAAGTCGGCATGCCACCAGCAAGATTGGCTCGATGGATGATTTAGAAGCAGTGGCCACGATGGGTTTTCGTGGCGAAGCCTTGCCCAGTATCGCATCGGTGTCTCGTTTGTTATTAACCTCGAAGCCTGCAAACGAGGCTAATGCATGGCAAGTCCGGTATGCGCGCGATGGAGAGCTGGAGCTTTCGCCAGCGTCTCATCCTGATGGCACCACGGTGGAAGTACTTAATCTTTTTTATAACGTACCGGCACGGCGTAAGTTTATGCGCACAGCGCGCACGGAGTATTCTCGTTGTGAACAAGTGGTTAAAACACTGGCGCTGGGTAATCCGCATTGTGCATTTAGAGTGGTGCACAACGGTAAGAATACATTGGACTGTGCTGTTGCTAGTTCAGAGTCTGCACAGCATCAGCGCTTAGCAAGAGTATTGGGTAAAGCGTTTGCGGAAGCCGCTCACCGAGTGGAGCTGGATAACAACCAAATAGCAGTGCATGGCTGGATTGCATCGCCAGCATTCTCGCGTAGCCAAGCTGACATGCAATACTTTTACGTTAACGGCCGAATGATCAAAGATAAGGTTGTGTCTCATGCGGTTAAGCAAGCCTATAGCGACCTCATCTATCACCAACGCCACCCTGCGTTTGTGTTGTTTCTGACGATTGATCCCTCGTCGGTTGATGTTAACGTTCATCCAGGTAAGCAAGAGGTTCGGTTTCGCGATTCGCAATTGGTACATGGATTTATTCGTCGCTCGCTAAAAGAATTTTTAGCCGCAGTGACGCCTGCTGATGCATTGGAGCCGTCCAGCTTAGGTGATGCCATTGCTAGTAGCCCGCCCAGTGCTATGTCAGGTAGTACCCTGGTTGGGCAGAGTATGCCCGGTGCGGGTGGTTACGGTTCAGCCACTCCACACCAACAAGCAATGCCCTTAAGTGTTCAGGATAACAATCGTGGCCTTGAGCGCTTGTCGTCTCCTCGTGTACCCCAACCGGTTAGCCCCTATGGGGATTCAGCTGTTGCGGCTATGCCACACACACCGGATGACACGGTAGCGCCGCCTTTAGGTTATGCGATGGCGCATCTGCATGGAGTGTACATTCTTGCGCAAAACTCTCAAGGCCTGATCGTGGTGGATGCACATGCCGCTCACGAACGCATAACCTACGAGCGATTAAAAAAAGCATTTGAAGCAGATGAAGTAGTATCGCAAGCGTTGCTAGTACCGGTTGCAGTGACGGTAAGCGAGGCGGAGGCGGATCAAGCGGAAACCGTGTCGACTTGGCTAGCAGGACTGGGTATGCAAATCGAAAGGTTATCGCCAGAACAATTGCGTATTCGCTCGGTGCCAGCACTATTGAAGCAAGAAAACGCCGAAGCCCTATTGCGCGATGTGCTGTCGGACGTTATGGAGTACGGGGATAGCAATAAATTACGAGAGGCGATAGACAAGGTGTTATCGTCGATGGCCTGTCACGGGTCAGTGCGAGCAAACCGTGCGTTAACCGTACCTGAAATGAACGCGTTGTTGCGTCAGATAGAAACAACGCCTAACAGCGGACAGTGCAATCATGGCAGGCCCACGTGGACGCAACTTGATATGAATGAACTTGATCGTCTTTTTATGCGGGGCCGCTAAGGTTGCACGCACCACAGTTAATCTTTCTGTTTGGGCCAACGGCTTCGGGCAAAACTACACTTGCCGTTGAGCTTGCTAAGGCTATCGATGCTGAGGTTGTCAGCGTTGATTCAGCGCTTGTCTATCGACAGATGGATATCGGCACTGCAAAACCAACATCGGCTGAAAAACAATCCATACCTCATCACTTAATTGATATTTGCGAACCTTGCGACCCTTATTCGGTTGCAAGATTTAGCCGCGATGCCTGTGCCGCCATCGAGGATATTACTCGACGCGGCAAGAGTGCGGTGTTAGCTGGTGGCACGATGATGTATTTTCATGCACTCACAAATGGGCTTGCACCGTTGCCTAATGCCGATCCTGCGATACGTGAGCAACTCACTCAAGAGGCTTCGCTGTTAGGCTGGCAAGCTTTGCATGATCGATTGGCCAGTGTTGACCCGGTATCAGCGCAGCGTATTCATCCAAACGATCCGCAACGGCTACAGCGGGCGTTGGAAGTTTTTATGATAAGTGGCACTGCATTGAGTGAGCTACAAAAACAGACGCAATCGCCGTTACCAATGCAAGCCCTTAACTTTGCTTTGGTGCCGGAGGATCGCGCATGGTTGCACCGACGAATTGAACAACGTCTTCAAATCATGTTTGCCGACGGGTTGATAGACGAGGTTAAGCAGCTGCGGCAGAATAAGGTTCTGCATGCAGAGCTGCCATCAATGCGTTGTGTGGGTTATCGCCAAGTGTGGCAAATGCTAGAGGGCGTGTACAATGAAGCCGAGTGTGTCGAAAAGGTTTTGGTGGCGACGCGTCAGTTGGCTAAGCGGCAATTAACTTGGATACGCTCGGCCGAGAACTACACCACGGTTGCGGTGGATAAACTTGATACCCTGACGCAATTGCAGTGGATATTAAAAAACATACCACATCTTAAATAGTGATACGAATAGGGCTTTGTCATGGCTGAACAATTTCAACAAACAATGGTTGAGCAAATTGGTAGTACTCGGCTAGTACCTATACAGCGATTGGCTAAAAACGATAATAATAATCGTGTGTATGCAAAGCTTGAAGGTGATAACCCAGCGGGTTCGGTAAAAGATCGGCCTGCAGCAAATATGATTAAACAAGCACAAGCACGTGGTGATATTAAGCCAGGTGATGCATTGGTTGAGGCTACCAGTGGTAACACAGGTATTGCATTAGCTATGGTTGCTGCAACCATGGGCTACAAGATGAAGCTGATCATGGCTGACAACATGACAGATGAGCGTAAGTCGTCAATGCAAGCATACGGTGCTGAGCTGATCTTAGTTAGCGCAGAGCAAGGAATTGAATATGCACGCGATTTAGCTGTAGAGATGTCCGCCAGAGGCGAAGGCTTTTTACTCAATCAGTTTGCCAATCCTGATAACCCGGCTGCGCATTACAAAACAACTGGCCCAGAATTATGGGATGCCACCAACGGTCAGATCACCCACTTTGTTAGCTCCATGGGCACCACTGGCACGATCATGGGCGTATCGCGTTATCTAAAAGAGAAAAATCCAGCTATTCAAATTGTGGGCGTTCAACCTGATGAAGGCTCCAGCATTCCGGGTATCAGACGTTGGCCAAAAGAATATCTGCCCACAATCTTTGAGCCGGAGCGCGTTGACCAAATCGTTGATGTTAGCGCCGAAGAGTCGGAAGAGATGGCACGCATGTTGGCCAAAACTGAAGGTGTGTTGGGTGGTGTATCAACCGGCGGTGCGATGGTAGCAGCGTTGCGCATATTGCCAACACTAAAAGATGCGGTAGTGGTAACCATCGCCTGCGATCGTGGCGATCGGTATTTAAGTAGCGGTTTGTTTTAATCGGCTGTTGTTGGAGCTTGCCACTACGACAACATAAATTCCACTTCTATGCCGGCAACGTTTAGTTTATCGCCGCTGTGTAGTAGTACAGGCTCGTCGCCTATTTCATCACGATTGAGCGTAGGTAGCTCAACACTGTCGTCGCTTTCAATGTGCATCAAAAAATAGCCGTCTGGCTTTCGCATAATGGCAGCGATTTGAATTCCAGGACGCCCGAGGGTAGTAACGGGCTTATCGATAGGCAATACCTGGCCGGACTTAGCGCCGTTTTTAATCTCTATTACTGCGCTTGCGGGTGTTTGGACTGGGGCGTCTAGATCGTGAGTAAGCTTTTGTTCGGTAGTAAAATCAACAGCTGATGCATTTTGATAGTTGCCATTGATTGGTGTTGCTGGCTCGACTGGATCTGGCGCAATAGGATCGGCAAGTGCAACGTCTGAATCGTGATCTGAATCTTCGTTTGGCGAGCGAGGATGCGCTCGACCGCCACCAAGCGCTAGCTTAGCTTTTTGCGACAAGGTCATTGGCTCGTCATCGAAGTCGTTGTCGATCAGGCTTTCATCGAATGATGCGTCGTGGCTACTGCCATTGAGCTTTGGTGCAGGCGTAGGAGTTGTAACGCGACTGTTAGAGCCGTTTCCTGATAAGCGCGTCACTGATACATCTTGTTGTAGATCTTCTTTTTCTTGTTCAGTGCTGGCTTGTTTGGGCGCTTGCTCATTTGCTTGCTTGCTGCGATATTGCACACGGGTTTTACCGATAACGATTTCATCGTTGCTATCGAGTAGCTGACGGCTAATGAGCCGACCATTAATGTAGGTACCGTTAGTACTGTTTAGATCTTCGATTAGAGAACCGGTAGCATCAATTGTTATGCGCGCGTGCTTGCCGCTAACAGACAAGTTTGGAATGCAGACGTCATTCGTTGAACGGCGACCGATACTTATTTCGGTTGTGTCCAAATCGAAATCGAATTCTTGAACTTCGTCGTTTTCGTTGATAACAATAATAGTGGTCATGCGTTTTCCCTGCGAGTATCGCAAACAAAGCAAAAGTGGAGCTTGGAAACTGTCATTTGGTCACTGCTCTGGCATAAGTGTTGATGATCATTCATCGCTACCTGTTCCATCGCAAGCTGTTGTTCTTATTTGGTGTAATTATTGTCATTTAATAGGCCAGCGTCAACAAGTGCTTGATATCTGCACTTACCGTCGAAAAACCGGCGCTTGCGCCTGTGTGCCAATAAGTACTAAACATAGCACTAAATAGTATTGCAACAGCTAGATCAACCGGCATCGCTAGGCACTTTAATGGTCAGTTTTTCCCCTGGATGAATAACATTGTTATCCGGAGTTTTCCCCGTTGAATTTTTTATAGCGCTTACTTTTACTGCAAATCGTTCAGCTATTTCTGACAATGTATCGCCAATCTTTACGACGTACTCGACCATTGTACTACGTGCAGCGCTATTAGTACCGCGCACGTCTATTACGCCTAAACGCTGGCCGATCATTATTTTTGAATCATCCAACGAATTTAATTCGCGCAGTTTTCGTTGCGTGATACCGTATTTGTATGCAATTGTGCTAACGCTATCACCGGCAACAACAGTGTGAGTAAGTGGTAATGAAAAAAGCGTTTTATCGCCTGCCGCCGCAACCTTAAGTTGGAATTGCTTTGCTGCAGATGTCGGTACAACAATTAGATGAGGGCCTTTTGGCGGAGTGACCTGATGAATCAACCCAGCATTCAGCTGGCGTAGAACTGATTCGTCCAGGTTACTGATTGTGGCTGCATGATCAAGGCTTATGCGTTTTCCCACATCGACCGTCGTAAAATCTGCGGTAGCAGGCATATCCGGTAGATCTAAACCTTCGGTTTCTGGATCTTTGATTAGCTCAAGCATAGCGACAATCTTTGGCACATAGTTGAGTGTTTCGTCTGGCAATTCGAGTGACCAAAAATCGGTGGGCTTGTTGGCCTTGATGTTTTTCTTGATAGCGCCTCTGACACGGCCTGGGCCTGCGTTGTACGCGGCTAGGGTGAGCTCCCAATCGCCATTAAATTCGGCGTTTAAGTAACTTAAGTAGTCGATTGCAGCCGTTGTCGACTTGATAACATCGCCTCTACCATCAAACCATGTGTTGCGCTCAACCCCAATTTCACGTGCAGTGATGGGCACAATCTGCCAAATTCCAGCAGCATTGACTGAGCTTTTAACCGTTGTACGAAAACCACTTTCGATCGCGGGTATTAATGCTAGCTCGACTGGCATAAACCGCGACTCGAGTGATTGCACGATGTAACCGATAAACGGTGTACCGCGATTAAGAATTTTATTTATCCACAATATCTCGCGCTGATATTGATCAAGGTAAAACTCGACGCGTTGGTTGCGCTCCCTGGGTAACCTATCGGAGGCGCGTACTCTATCCCAAGCAGAGGCGGGCGCAGCCACGCTAGTGATTGTTGAGGTAGTGAGGGGCAATGGTGGTACGTCAGAAGTAGCCGCCTCAACCATTAATTGTGGCTTGGCTTCTGCGATGTGCTCGTCAGTAATCTCTTGCAACAAGGCTCGGTCGGTTTGGTCGGTATTGCCCAGCTGAGGTAGATCAGCGCGGCTAATGGCATTAGTTTCAGCCAATCCATACACACTTGTCGCTATTAGTAGCGATATTGCGGCTGCTTTAGCCGCTATACTCATTCTCGAGGGGATCAGTGCCAATTGGTTCTGGCTGTTAGTGGCCAGATTGTTATTTGCCTGGGTTGGCGTTTTAGATGACATTAATTGTTACTGATCGATATTAGTGAGTGGTTAATGAATAAACCAATGATTAAATTGACACGACGCAAGCCGATTTGGATCGACTCGCAGCGTCCTCTGACGCAATGGTACTCATCAGCGCTCGGACAGTCTATCCTTGATAGGCTCGAAGTGCAGCTCCAAGGTAGCCTAAGTGATGTGTTTGGCTACCAAGGGTTGCAGATAGGTAACGTTGCGCCGGATCGTGATCTGTTCAAGGGCTCTGGGCTGCATAGGCGAATTATACTTGATGCGCCGGGCTCACAGGCCGATATCCACGGTGATGTCTTACATCTTCCTGTAGCCTCAGACACCATGAAATTGGTGATGTTTTTTAACACTCTGGATTTTTGTGATCAACCACATCAGGCGCTTCGCGAAGCTGATCGGGTGTTGTCTGATGATGGTCAGTTATTGATCATTGGTTTTAATCCATTGAGTGCGTTCGGTGCGCGACACGTTTTAACGGGCTGGCGCGGCAACGCACCTTGGAATGGTCGATTTTATTCCAGAACCCGCGTAACTGACTGGTTGTCGGTACTCAACTATCGTGTGCAAACAAGCGACGCGATGTTTATCCGCCTGCCGATCGATAGCGAAGGGTTGCTGCGTCGCACGCGCCGCTTGGAGCGAGTTGAGCCACTGCTGAGTGGTATAGGTGGGCTTTACGTATTGCTAGCGCGCAAGCAAACTATGCCGTTAACGCCAAGTCGGCGCCATTGGCGCAGGCAACAACGTCCAAGTGTGGCAGTTAGCAGTTTTGCTAGAGCACGCGAAACAGCTGCGATGCGTAAATCTGATCCAAAAACAGAATAGATCAAACCAGTATGCCCCAAACAATTGAGATTTTTACGGATGGTGCCTGTCGCGGAAATCCGGGCCCTGGTGGTTGGGGAGCCTTATTACGTTCCGGCAAACATGAGAAAGAACTCTACGGCGGCGAAGCAGACACCACCAATAACCGTATGGAAATGACGGCGGTCATCGAAGCCTTGAAGGCATTAAAAAAAACCAGCAACGTTGCCCTAACTACTGACTCTCAGTACGTGCGGCAAGGTATATTGGAATGGATGCCGGGTTGGAAAAAAAAGAACTGGATGACGTCTGCTCGAAAACCTGTCAAAAACAAAGAGCTGTGGATTCAAATAGACGAGCTAGCAGCTCAACATAATATTGAATGGCATTGGGTTAAGGGCCATAGTGGCCATACTGAAAACGAACGGGTGGATGACTTGGCGAATAAAGGTATCGATGAATTTCTGGCGGGCAAGACCCAAGCGGGGACGCCCCCACCGGGCACGGCATGAGACAGATCGTTCTTGATACTGAAACCACCGGCCTGGATGCGCAATCAGGGCATCGAATAATCGAGATTGGCTGCGTTGAGATGAGCGAACGCCGGCTCACTGGCAACAATTTGCACATTTATTTACAGCCTGATCGGCAGATTGATCATGGTGCGATGGAGGTGCACGGTATAAGCAATGAGTTTCTAGCTGACAAACCGCGCTTTGAAGATGTCGCTCAAGAGGTGCACGATTATTTGAAAGGCGCAGAGCTCATCATTCACAACGCCGATTTCGATGTTGGTTTTCTAGATGCAGAATTTGCTCGCGTGGCTGGCAATATCACCATCAATTCAATATGTAGAGTGACTGACACCTTAGCCTTGGCGCGTAAGCTATATCCCGGCCAACGTAATAGCCTTGATGCACTTTGCAAACGCATGGACGTCAACAACGCTCATCGTACTTTGCACGGCGCATTGCTCGATTCAGAAATCCTCGCTGATGTTTATCTGCGAATGACGGGTGGCCAAACAGCGCTATTGCTCGATGAAGATAACGCCGCTAATGCAGCGATCTCTGCCGACAACACAGACAAGAAAACCCATCATCTAAAATTAGTGCAAGCCGATGAAGTAGAAATGCGCGCGCACGATTTATGGCTAGATAGGCTTGCGAAAAGCTCTGATGCAGGGTGTGTTTGGCGGAACTTGGATCAAGGCTAAGTCGTAATTAGTGGCATCGCCACGTAGGCAGTGGTCCGGCGATTCACACAACTCAGTGCGTACGAATAGAGCGCGCCTTATCCCGATTCCACTCGCGTTCTTTTATGCTGGCGCGCTTGTCGAATTCTTTCTTACCTTTACCGATGCCGATTTCAATCTTCACTTTGCCGCGTTTCCAGTACATCGACATCGCAACGATGGTGTAGCCTTTGCGTTCTACGGCTCCGGTTAAACGGGCCAGTTCGCGGCGGTGCAGCAGCAGTTTCCGGCGGCGCTGTAGTTCGGGCACACTGTGAGAGGAGGCAGTGATCAGGGGGGAGATGTTGCAGCCGTAGAGCCAGGCTTCCATCTTGTGTAGCTGCACGTAGCCGTCTGTGAGTTGGGCGCGGCCAGCCCTGAGACTCTTGACTTCCCATCCTTGCAGTACAATTCCGGCTTCGAACTTCTCATCGATCTTATAATCGTAAGTAGCGCGCTTGTTGCGTGCGATACTGCCCTCGCCAGAGGTTTTGGTCTTTTTGCTCTTCTTGGCCATGGTGGCATTATAGGCGTGCTGAAGTTGATAAGGTGATTATGTCGAGTATTTCGAGAAGTGCGTTGGTGGAGTTTAGTGCCGCCCAAATGTATCAGCTGGTGGCGGATGTGGAGTCCTATCCCAAATTTCTACCGTGGTGCTCAGCAAGCGAGGTGATTGAGCATAGTGACGAGCATCAGCTGGCTTCAGTTTCGATCAACAAGGCTTTTCAGCAAACAAAATTCACCACCCAAAATAAATTGGAGCAAGATCAGCAAATTTCCATGAGTTTGCAAGATGGCCCATTCAAAAACCTGGATGGCATTTGGCGCTTTAAGGCGCTAAGTGAGAACGCCTGCAAAGTTGAGCTGGATATTGAATTTCAGTTTAGTAGTGCTGTGCTTGAAAAAATGATTGGCCCGGCTTTTAATGCTGTCACTCAAACCGTGGTCAATGCTTTTGTAAAGCGAGCAGGGGATGTCTATGGCAAGTGATGCCACGATTTCCATCAGAGTGGTGTTGGCTTTTAGTGAGGAACAGCATCAGGTGCTGCTTCAGCTGCCAGAGGGCACTACGGCCAGGCAAGCGGTATCTTACGCTTTAGATGATGGTTTAGACCTAAATGCAGTAGGTGATGCCAACGAAGTGCCCATAGGCGTGTTTGGTGAACAAGTTAATGATGACTACGTGTTGCTTAATGGTGATCGAGTTGAAATCTATCGGCCGTTAATTCAAAGTCCGATGGAGTTACGCAGGCAGCGTGCGGCTGCCCAGAAAGGGCAGCGAGATGGTTAGCTAGCGTTGGCCGATCGATTAGGCGCGAAAAGGCGTTCCCACCAAGGGCGACGGTTTTCGATTTTGCCGCTTATGTCGTCCGCGCTACGATCCACCTTTTCTAACAGTTCGTCTTCAAAGTAGAGGCTTAGGCGCTTCGCTTGTGTCGGCTGGCCCGCTGGCGTGCTGGTGTAGTAGTAATCCCAGCGCTTGTCGTGGAAGGTGGTGTTAGTCACTGGCGCACCCAATAAAGAGCGAACATCGGTGCGCGGCATGCCGACGGTTACTTGACCAATTTGGCTCTCACTCAGCAAATTACCTTGTTGAATGGTGATTTTATGGGCTCTTGGGAGCCAAAATGGGTCGCCACCACAGGCTGCGAGTGAGCTAATACTGATCAAAAGGACTGCCAAGGTTTTCACGGGAATTTCCATTTAGGTTTTAAGGGTATTGTCGTATACTTGTAGTTACTTCTCAATGGCTTTGCAGTGACACTTGCGAAATATGCCCCAATCCACACACCAAGCTACTACCACCAGTAGCGAACTGAAAAATGCTGGCCTAAAGGTTACGCTGCCTCGTGTCAGCATACTCGAGATTCTCGAACGTGCCGAGCAACACCATCTGAGCGCAGAAGACGTCTACAAAGCGCTTCTTAAAAACGGCAGTGATATAGGCCTAGCCACAGTCTATCGCGTATTGACTCAGTTTGAGGCTGCTGGCTTGGTAACGCGCCATCACTTCGATGGCGGGCAGGCGATATTCGAGCTCGACACCGGTGACAACCACGATCATATCGTGTGCGTAAAAACAGGCAAAGTGGCTGAATTTAAGGATGAGCAAATTGAGCGTAGGCTTCAAGAGATTGCCAAAGAGCTCGGGTATTCACTCACTGATCACAAGATCATATTGTATGGTGAGTACAAGCGGGATAGTTAGCAGCTGACTCGCTAGGCGCTTACTGTGGATATAAGTTAACGTTCTCGTCATAATAACGCCTCGTAATTAATTTCATCCGCACAGGATCAATCTGAAGCGGAAGTAGTTCGCTGATAGTCGGATCAAACTGCCCGTCGCTAAATTCGCCAACCACAAAGCGAAAAACATAACTTGATTCCACGCCCATCCGTAAATCGTTAATCACCATTTTTTCGTTTTCTATCGTTGCAGATATACTATTGTTGGTGAACCAACCCAGCCTAGCCACTGGCCAATGATCGATTGCGCTATCAATTAATTGTCGGTTGCTATTGAACGTTGCAAAACTTATATCATTGTTGTTATCCAGTAGTGAATAAAACCCTTCGTGGTAGTGTTCACCATCCATTGATACTATTCGCCAAAGTAAGGCAAATGGTGCCGGTGCGATGAGTACGTTGTTGGTAGCGAGTGATTGACTATTGAGTGAGGTATGGGCCACATTGCGAGCATGATGTTGCGATAAAAGTGCTAAGGCGAGGTAAACGCTACTTATTGCAAGACCAATGGCGGCAGCCTTTTTTGCAATCGCTCGATACTTTGTCGCCACTATTAAGGCAATCAGCAATGGCAAGGTATACAAGGGGTCGATGATAAAAATAGAACCCCAAGCAACAGGCTTCACGGCCAGTGGCCAAAAAAGTTGCGTCCCGTAAATGGTAAAGCCATCCAGTAGAGCGTGCGTGATCAATATTAGCCACGTGCAAAGCCACCACTTAGAAAATTGCGGTGCAGCTGCTGCTATCGTTCGATCGCTGGGTTTATCCAACCAAGCTGTTGGATAGAAGCACTTAAGCAGCCATGCTAATAGAGGGCTCAATACGGTGAGCGTAAAAATTGAATGACTCCAACTACGATGGTAGGTGAAGCTTTCGACCGCGTCGGTGTAATGCACCAATACATCCAAATCGGGTAGGGTGCCCAGCAACCCACCTAATAGCATCGCCTTACGCCCAAGGCTGCGGCCAAGAACCGCCTCGCCGATGGCGGCACCTAGTGCAAATTGAGAAACTGAATCCATTTGTGGTGGCTAGTGCTCTAGCCCGATGCCATGTGAGTGCTTACTCAACCGAATCAAGCATTTCTTGAGCATGTGATTGGCTCTTCTTTGTTATTTTTGCACCACCCAACATTCTGGCGATTTCATCGCGCGTTTGTTTTTTGTTTAGCGTTCGTAAGTTTGTTGCTGTTTTGCCTTTGCTGCTGGTTTTCTCAACGAACAAATGATGATGAGCTTGCGCGGCAACTTGCGGTAAGTGAGTGACGCACAACACTTGAGCGCTTGAGCCCACTTTGCGCATCAAACGGCCAACGGTTTCAGCGACTGCGCCACCGATGCCTGCATCCACTTCATCAAAAATAAGTGTGGGTACATTTTGTGATTTGATTGTTGCGAGTTGTACGCACAAACTAATACGTGATAATTCACCGCCTGATGCTACTTTGGCTAGAGGTGCTGCTGCTACGCCTGGGTTAGGGCTAACTAAAAACTCGATTGTATCTTGGCCATGTTTATGGCTAGCAGTAACGTCGGTGTTAATACGCACACTAAAAGCGCCACCTTCCATTGCTAGCGTCTGCATTGATTCGGTAATTTCGGCCGATATCTTTTTAGCGGAGCGTTTGCGTAAGCGGGTGAGCTTTGCGCAGGCTGCTCTGTATACTTCGCGCAGTGCGTCTACTTGTTTTTGTAGTTCCTCATTGCTGTTGGCAGGATCGGTTAAGCCATCCAGCTCATCACGCAGTGAGAGTTCTACATCGGTTAAGCCTGATGCATCCACTTGATGTTTTTTAGCCAAGCGATGTAAGGCTGCCAGTTTGTCGTCGAGCCAGGCTAGGCGGCTTGTATCGTGTTCCATAGAGCTTGTGCTGGCTCGCAACATTGATGCGGCTTCGCTGCATTGGATTGAAGCTGACTCGACTAAATCCAATGCTTCTTGCATGCGATCATCAATCGCAACCAAACTTGCCAATGGCGATTGGGTTTCGGTGATTGAATTAACCGCATCGTCAAGTGTTTGCAGCGATTGGTTGCCTAGGTCAACCAATCGATCAGCATTAGCCAACCAACGGTGCTCTGATTCGATGTCAGCAACAGTTGCGCCGCCAGTATCTAGCGCATCGAATTCTTGCAATTGAAAGCGCAGCATATCAATACGGTCTTGGCCACTTTGTTGAGCAGCGATTTGCGTGGCGAGTTGGTGGTCGGCAGTTTTCCAGGCGTCGTAGGCCTTGCTGACTTGTTTTGATAGTGGTGTATCTGCAAAGCTATCGAGTAGTTCGCGTTGAGCGGCGGCATTACTCAAACGTTGATGTTCGTTTTGCCCGTGTATATTAAGTAGCAACTCACCGAGTGATCGAAGCAACTGGACGGTGACAGGGCTGCCATTGATGTAAGCACGTGATTTACCGTTGGCAGTGATTACTCTTCGTAGTAGGCATTCGTTGCTATCGGCTTCGTTAAGTTCGTGTTCACTTAACCAATGTTGAATGTTTTTTAAATCATCGATACTAAAAGAGGCATTGATTTCAGCTTTGTCGGTATCTTGCTTGACAAGATCACCACTGGCTCTACCACCTAGCACTAATGACAGCGCACCTAGCAATATTGATTTACCGGCACCTGTTTCGCCAGTTAGCGCGGTTAGGCCTGAATCGAGATCAATCTCGGTGTTGTCGATAATCGCGAAATTGCGGATATGCAGGTTGCTGAGCATATGCCACTATCCTCCCCAGTTAAGTTTTTCGCGCAGTACCTGGTGATAGTCGTAAGTTTCAGGGTGTAGCAAAGTTAATCTCTTTTCCATTACGCTGACTTCGATCATATCGCCCAGTATTGCTTCCATGTACTGTTGGCCATCACAAACAACTTGTGCTTCGCGTAGCTCGTCGTCCCATAAGTGGGCGCGTATGCGGCTCTTTGCGTCGACCAGTATTGCACGACTGGTGAGTGTGTGCGATGCAATGGGCTGCACAACTACGGCTTCAATTGTTGGGCCAACAATGGGACCACCGTTAGACAAGCTGTAAGCAGTAGAGCCAGAAGGCGTGGCGATAATCAAACCATCTGCTCGGTGATGCGTGACCAGTACATCGTCTATAACGATATCAAAGTCCATAATTTGCAGCACGTCTTTGACGCGAACAACTGTGTCGTTTAGCGAATAGGCTGCATTGATGCATTCGCCTTCTCGCATGATGCGCGTTTCTAGCATGATGCGATCTTCGGAAATGTATTGCCCCTGCAGAATAGCATCGAGCTTTTCCAGCCCTTGGTTAGGCGGCACATCTACCAAGAAGCCAAGACGTCCGCGGTTAACGCCAACGATAGGTACGCCGTAGTTAACGAGCTCACGCGCAGCATGGAGTAACGTTCCGTCACCACCAATCACGATAGCAAGATCGCAACGGGTACCGACTTCTTCACTGCTAACTACCGCACGGCCCGCAATCAAGCCTTCGGTGCTTTCGTGCAAAAGGATGTCAATATTGAGCGCAGTTAAGCGTTCGATTACATCGGCGAGTGTGCCAGCAACGCTTTCGTCATGTAACTTGGAAAGCAAGCCAACCGTTGTGAAATGTGTCATCAGTGTAAGTTAGCACGGAGATGGGTCGGTGTCATGCCTCGAGGTTTCTTTTTGATCAATCTATTAGTCGTTTTGAGATAACTTACCCAGCATAGCTGACAGTGTGTATAGGTGATCTAACGCCTCTCTGGGGCTGGTGGAATCCAATTCGAGACGTCGGATAAACACAGTTATTTCATCTGGAGTGGCGAAGAGGTCTAATTGTGGGGCGGCTGGCGCCATAGGAGCGCTTGTAGTGATTGCGCTTTGAGGCTCAGCAGCAGCTATTGCTCCGTTAGATTCTTCTAACTGAGCCAATCGCTCTCTAGCAAACCCTAAGGCCGCTTGTGGTAACCCTGCAAGCTCGGCGACTTGGATGCCATAACTCTTGCTCGCTGCACCGTGCTTAACCTGATGCATAAATACAATCTGGCCGTTGTGTTCCACTGCATCAAGATGAACGTTGCTCACGCCATCATGCGTATTAGCTAAGTCGGTTAGTTCAAAGTAGTGAGTAGCAAATAAACACAGGCACTTGTTGGTATTGCTGAGGTGATCAGCGCAAGCCCAGGCTAGCGACAAACCATCGTAGGTGCTTGTACCTCTTCCAATCTCATCCATTAGCACCAAGCTATTAGCTGTAGCGTTATGCAATATATGTGCAGCTTCTGTCATTTCTACCATAAACGTAGATTGGCCACTGGCAAGATCATCCGATGCACCGATGCGCGTAAAAATTCGATCAATTGGCCCAATGCTGGCGCGTTTTGCTGGCACATGGCTGCCGGTGTGAGCCAGCAGTGCGATTAATGCATTTTGGCGCATGTAAGTTGATTTACCACCCATGTTCGGGCCGGTTACTAACAACATTCGACGCATTGAATCCAATTGCAACGGGTTAGCGATAAACGGTTCCTCGCTTAAGGATTCAATTACTGGATGTCGACCCTCTTCAATATCGAGCCCAGGTTCGTTAACTAACTCAGGGCAACACCATTGATATTCGTAGCTGCAGCAGGCGAGGGATGTATATACATCTATCTTAGCGATGGCTTTGGCAATAGCTTCCAATACGGGCAGGTCGTTTTGCAGTTTTTCAAGCAGCTCTCGGTAAAGCTCTTTTTCGCGCGCCAATGATTTTTCACGTGCACTGAGAACTTTATCTTCGTGCTCTTTAAGCTCTGGCGTGATGTAGCGTTCAGTATTTTTAAGTGTTTGCCTGCGTATGTAGTGCTCAGGCACTGTTTGGTTTTTACTGGTTTCGATGTAAAAACCGTGCACGCGGTTGTAACCTACTTTTAACGAGCTAATACCACTTGTTTCTTTTTCGCGAATTTCCAATTGATCGAGAAACTCAGTGGCATCAGTGTTAAGGCTTTTCAGCTCATCAAGTTCGGTGTCGTAGCCTTTGGCGATCATGCCGCCATCGCGTATTAATACGGGTGGTTCATCGATTAATGCATCAGTTAATAACTGCAATGTAGTGGGTGTGACGGATACATCGTCAATCAACATTTTAAGCTGGCTATCATTTGCTCTATGTAGAGATGTCGACAAATCGGGGAGTGTCGCTAGGGAACGTTTTAAACGATCAAGCTCACGTGGTTGTACGCTGCGCAAATGGATACGTGTGAGTATTCGTTGCATATCGTAGATGCGCTTTAAGTGTGGTTGTACATCCAGATAGAGTTGGTCTTGCAGTAGTCGATTAATACAAGCTTGCCGCTGCGCGATAACATCATGGTTGCGCAGAGGGCGTTGCAGCCATTGCTTAAGTAGCCGTCTGCCCATGGCATTGCCAGTGCGATCGATCACACCAAACAAACTGTGTTCTATATTGCCACTAAGGCTAGTGGTTAATTCGAGATGCGCACGGGTGCCTGGGTCCATTATCACGGTGTCGCTCGTGTGTTCAACTCGCAGGCTGCGCACATGAGGTAAATCGGACACTTGCGTTTCGCGAGCGTAACCCAACGCCACGGCAGCTGCTGCGATGGCTAGTGGCATGTCATCGCAATCAAACGCACGCAGATGCTTAACGTTAAAATGCTCTAGCAATTGTTGTCGTGTGGCATCAGCTTCAAAAAACCACGGCGCCCGACCGCGCCAGCTTAGCGATCCAAATTCTGTAATCAGTGGGCTGCCTTCGGCTAGTAATAGTTCAGCTGGGTTTAAGCGTGCAACTTCGGTTTTGAGCCCTGACAAAGAGTTTAATTCTTGTACGGCGAGATCACCGCCTGCTACGTCAAGCGATGCGATTGCGTAACGGCCATCGAGCTCTGCAATGGCAATAAGTAAGGCAACATCATCAGCGGCTAGCAGGTGGTCCTCGGTCAGTGTGCCGGGCGTGATGACCCTAACCACTTCGCGCTTAACTGGGCCCTTGCCGGTGACTTCCCCTGTTTGTTCGCATATCGCAACTGACACGCCTTGGTGTACTAGCTTAGCAAGGTAGTTATCTGCCGCGTGATACGGAATGCCTGCCATTGGGATAGCGTTTCCACCTGTTTTGCCGCGAGCGGTTAGGGTGATGTTGAGAATCTCAGATGCTTGTTTGGCATCGTCGTAGAAGAGTTCATAAAAGTCACCCATGCGATAAAACAATAGGGTGTCTGGATGCTGCGCCTTGATACCAAGGTACTGTTGCATCATGGGTGTATGGGTAGACTGGCTCATGGCGGTAGTGTACAAACTGCAGCAAGGCTTGTTTGAAAAAGCTGCGATTTATTCGTCAAACACGTGCTTTTGCCAATAGTTTGGAACCCGACATCAAAATTTATGACTAGTCAAAATAAACAGGTCGTTGAGCTTGCGACGACGCTAGGTGAACTGCTTATCGCGCGCCAATACTGCATCACCACGGCTGAATCTTGCACAGGTGGGCTCTTAGCTGCCTGTTTAACTGACGTGCCGGGTGCATCGAGTTGGTTTGAGCAATCTTGGGTCACCTACTCTAATCAGGCGAAAATCGATAGGGTTGGCGTGAGCGCTGAAACATTGCGGCAACATGGTGCAGTAAGTGAACAAACTGTTCTAGAAATGGCCAGTGGTGCCCGCCAAATGGCTGCAGCTAATATCGCTGTTGCCATTAGTGGTATTGCGGGCCCAGATGGCGGCAGTACTGAAAAACCTGTGGGCACTGTTTGGATAGCTTGGTCATTGAATGATCAATTTCAAGACGCGGAGCTGACTGTATTCGAAGGTAATCGGCAGCAAGTGCGGCAAGCTGCATTGTTAGCGGCTCTTAGTGGTAGTATTGTTCGCGTTTCTAACCTCGCGGATTAATTGGTATGACCTTTTTGAACAACACGTTTAACAACGTTTCCAAATCTATGTTTTACGCTGCTAGTGCAGTGGTGCTGGTTGTTGGTTTGGTATCTTCGCCCGCATTTGCACAACAAGCATTATCCCCAGAAGAGCTCCAAGCCCACATCGAAAAGCAACAGGCCGCGCTTGATGCTGCCATTGCGAATCGCGACAAGACGCAAGCGGAGTTGGAAGCCAAGCGTAAGGCCTTTGAAGAGCAAACTGCCAAGCAGGAAGCGATCGAAGCCAAGATGAAAGAATTGTGCGAAGAACAAGAAGAAATAAAGCCTGGTTCGATGGAAAACTGCATGGCTGGCAAAACAACTAAATAAATTTACAGTGTTTTTGCCTCCTTCGACTATATTTATGAAACAATAGCCTTGCGGTCGGGTGCCCAAGGAGCGGCGCGCCGCATTCCCAGTCACAACGGAGACAACCCAGTGGACGACAACAGAAAAAAAGCACTATCAGCGGCCCTAGGCCAAATCGAAAAGCAGTTTGGTAAAGGCACCGTCATGCGGATGGGCGATACCACCGATACCAGCGGCATTGAAGTTATATCAACTGGCATCCTCGGCCTTGATGTAGCGCTCGGCATAGGTGGTCTGCCACGTGGTCGAGTTTGCGAAATTTACGGCCCTGAATCATCAGGCAAAACAACCCTAACGTTACAAGCTATCGCCGAATGCCAAAAAGCAGGCGGCACAGCGGCGTTTATCGATGCGGAGCACGCGCTCGACCCAACCTATGCGGCCAAGCTTGGCGTGAACGTTGATGATCTACTTATCTCTCAACCTGATACCGGTGACCAAGCTCTAGAAGTCACTGACATGTTGGTGCGCTCAGGCGGTGTTGACATGATCGTTGTCGATTCTGTTGCTGCGCTCACACCGAAAGCCGAAATCGAAGGCGACATGGGCGATTCGCATGTCGGGCTGCAAGCCCGCTTAATGTCGCAAGCATTGCGTAAGCTAACAGGCAATATCAAACGTACAAATACACTGGTTATTTTCATCAACCAAATCCGCATGAAGATCGGTGTAATGTTCGGTAGCCCCGAAACTACTTCTGGTGGTAATGCACTTAAATTCTACTCATCTGTTCGTTTAGATATACGCCGTATCGGCGCAATTAAGCGTGGCGACGAGATCGTTGGTAACGAAACCAGAGTGAAGGTGGTTAAAAATAAAATGGCACCTCCGTTCCGTCAAACTGAGTTTGAAATTCTGTACGGCGAAGGCTCATCGTTTGAAGGCGAACTTATCGATTTGGGTGCCAAAAACGGCATTGTGGATAAGGCTGGTGCCTGGTACAGCTACAACGGCGATCGTATTGGTCAGGGCAAGGAAAAGGTCCGTGAATTCCTTAAAGAAAATCCAGCCATTGCTAATGACATCGACACTAAACTACGCGAATTGCTGCTGACAAAAGCACCGATAGTTGAAGAAAAAGCAACCAAGGATGAAGAAGCAGAGCTCGAAGCAGAAATCGAAGCCTAAGTTTAGTTTGGCTGCTTAGGGCGAGGTTAGAGGTGTCACAGGGTTCGAAGACCGACACCGCTAAAAAAGATACGTCTGACGAAAGGCGTCAGGCGTATCAAACAGCCATCAAAATGCTCACTACTCGTGAGCATTCCGCGTTTGAACTTACCCAAAAGCTTAGTAAGCGAGAGTACGCCCGCTCAATCATCGAAGATCTACTGCTTGACCTTCAAAACAAGGGCTACCAATCCGATACTCGCTTTGCAGAACAATACACCCGGCAGCGATTCACCAAGGGCTATGGTCCATTATCCATTCGTGCCAAGCTTTATGAGCGAGGCATTGACTCAAGCCTGGCTGCTGATGCGCTCGATGAATTGCGGGTTGATTGGGTCGAGCACGCCTCAGAGGTGATTGGGCGAAAATTCCGGTCGGATGAGATCACCAGCAAGGAGCCCAAAATCGAATCGCGAATTGCACGATTTCTACAAACCCGTGGTTTTTCATCATCGGTTGCATTGCGAGCGCTAAAACAGAGCAGGCAAGATTTGTAACCGACAGTGCCTGGGTTCTTTCTGCTTGCACTTGAGGCGAGATCCATCGTATCCGTGTCGTACACCTGCAGAGAAGTCCACAATCCGGCTACAATAAGGTTTGTCTGTTTACAACACTGCGGCTTGTATGATTTCGACATCCGACATAAGAGAGCGTTTTCTAGCGTTTTTCGCCAAAAATGGCCATCAAATCCTGCCATCGAGCTCGCTCGTTCCCGGTAATGACAAGACCTTGCTGTTCACTAATGCGGGTATGGTTCAGTTCAAAGATCTCTTCACTGGAGAAGAAACCCGCGATTATAAGCGTGCCACCACGTCACAACGGTGTGTCCGTGCCGGTGGTAAGCACAATGATTTAGATAATGTGGGTTATACGGCTCGACACCACACGTTTTTTGAAATGCTGGGTAACTTCAGCTTTGGTGATTATTTTAAAGAAGAGGCCATTGATTTTGCATGGCGTTTTTTAACTGAAGAATTACAGATTCCAAGCGACAAGCTCTGGGTCACCGTTTTTGAAGAAGACGATGAAGCGGAAGCTATTTGGGTCAACAAAATTGGTGTTCCCGCAGAGCGGGTAATACGCATCGGTGCAAAAGACAACTTTTGGATGATGGGCGACACGGGGCCTTGTGGGCCGTGTTCGGAAATATTTTACGATCATGGCGAAGATGTTTGGGGTGGCCCTCCAGGCACTCCTGAAGAGGATGGTGATCGCTATATCGAGATCTGGAATCTCGTATTTATGCAGTACGACAAAGACAGCAGTGGCACCATGCATCCGCTGCCTGAGCCTTGTGTTGATACTGGTATGGGCCTTGAGCGTATGGCGGCTGTGTTGCAACATGTGCACAGTAACTACGAGATCGACTTATTTCGTAACTTAGTCACTGCTGCATCAAAACTAACAGGCACAACAGATCTAAAGAACCCATCACTTAACGTGATTGCTGATCATATTCGTACTTGTGCATTTTTGATTGTTGACGGTGTATTGCCTAGCAACGAAGGGCGCGGTTATGTTTTACGACGTATCATTCGTCGCGCTGCTCGTCACGGGCACAAGCTCGGAGCTGCTGAGGGGTTTTTTAATAAGCTAACGCCCGCTTTAATCAAGGAGATGGGCGTAGCGTATCCGGAACTTGTAAAAGCAGAAGCGGAAGTCACGAAGCAACTACTCAAGGAAGAACAACGATTTGCAAAAACGTTGTCATCTGGTTTAAAAATTCTGGACGAGGAAGTGGCGTCGCTAAAAGGTAAGGAGATACCAGGCGATGTGGTATTTCGTTTGTATGATACCTACGGTTTCCCAGTTGATCTAACAGCCGATATTGCGCGCGAGCGAGATCTGACAATTGATTCAGATGGGTTCGAGACGCATATGCAGGCACAGCGTGAACGTGCTCGTGCGGCCAGTAATTTTGCTGCAGGTGGGGGTGATCTTCCTCCATCACAACAACAAACTGAATTTTTGGGTTACACCAGTGTGCAAAGTGAAGCTACTGTTGTAGAGATTTATGTTGATGGCAATGCTGCTGACAGCGCTACTGCGGGGCAGGCTGCTTGGGTGGTATTGGATAAGACACCATTTTATGCGGAGTCTGGTGGGCAGGTAGGTGATACGGGTTTGCTAAAGCAAGATGGTGTGAGCGCTGAGGTATTGGATACAAAAAAATACCGCGGTGCCTTTCTGCATGCAGTTAGCGTAGTGGAAGGTGAGCTTAAAGTTGGCAGCTCTGTCAATGCTGATGTGAATTCAGTACGCAGGCAAGCCATTAAGCGTCATCACTCTGCAACGCATTTATTACACGGTGCACTGCGCCATGTGTTGGGTGAGCATGTTGAGCAAAAAGGCTCCTTGGTTAACGACAGCCAATTACGTTTTGACTTCTCGCACGGTGATCCAATCACTGATGAACAGCAGCGCAAAATAGAAGCGTGGATGCAAGTCGAAGTAGCGAACAACAGTCCATGTGAGACCAACGAAATGAGCATGGATGAAGCGGTAGCGGCGGGTGCCATTGCCTTGTTTGGTGAGAAGTACGGTGATGTGGTGCGCGTGGTTAAGTTAGGTGATAAATCGGTTGAACTTTGTGGTGGCATTCATGTGAATGCTACCGGCGATCTAGGCTTAATTAAGCTAACTGGTGAAACCGGCGTTGCCGCAGGTGTTAGGCGTATCGAAGCGGTTAGTGGCGAGCCTGCTCTTAGCTATGTACAAGCATCTGAGCAGCAACTGACCAAAATTGCTCGCTTGCTTAAATCCTCAAGCGATGATGTATACAGCAAGGTTGAACAGCTTCAACAGCGCAGCAAGGAACTGAAAACGCAAGTTGATCAGTTACAGGCCAAATTATCATCACAAGCGGGTAAAGATATGCTCGGTGAGGCGACCACGATTCATGGTGTGCCTGTGCTGATGAAGGTCATCGATAACACAGATGCCAAAAGCCTACGAACTGTGATGGATCAGCTCAAGCAAGATTTACCGGACGCTGCACTGGTTTTGGCCAGTGAAAGCAACGGCAAGGCTGCGCTTGTGGCAACGGTGAGCAAGTCTCTGCACGATCGTATCAAGGCTGGTGACATATTGAAGGTCGTAGCCCAAGAGTTAGGCGGCAAAGGCGGAGGGCGGCCTGATATGGCGCAGGGTGGCGCTGATTCTCTGGATAATGTGCAAGCAGCGTTTAAGGCGGCTGAGCAATATCTGAACGATAATTTATCAACCTGATTAATAACAAGCAGAGATAGTAAGCAAAATCATGGCATCCCTTGTCAAGAAATTCGGCGGCACGTCTGTCGGCACCGTAGAGCGTATCCAAGCCGTTGCTAAAAAACTCGCTAAGGCCAAAGAAGCTGGAGACGACCAAGTTGTTGTTGTCTCAGCTATGTCGGGCGAAACAAACCGGCTGGTGGCGATGGCAAAAGAGGTGATGCCTGCCACAGTCGATGTGCGGGAGCTGGATGTATTGCTCTCTACGGGCGAGCAGGTGACCATAGCGTTGCTATGTATGGCGTTAAAGACGCTAGGCTGCGATGCTCGCTCCTACACAGGCGCGCAGGTTCGCATCCTGACTGACAGCAGCCACAGTAAGGCACGCATTGTTAGCATCGATACCGACAAAATAACGACAGATTTAGAAAAGGGCCGGATTGTGGTGGTCGCAGGTTTCCAGGGTGTGGATGCTGAGGGCGATATCACCACCTTAGGGCGTGGCGGCTCCGACACTTCAGCGGTGGCTTTGGCAGCAGCCTTGGGGTCAGATGAGTGCCAAATTTTCACGGATGTCGATGGTGTTTATACGACCGACCCTCGAGTAGAAAGCAAAGCACGACGGCTTGATCGTATTACATTTGAGGAGATGCTAGAGATGGCTAGCTTGGGCTCGAAGGTATTACAAATTAGAGCGGTTGAGTTTGCCGGAAAATATAACGTGCCACTAAGAGTGCTTTCTTCTTTTGAAGAGGGTGAAGGCACATTGATAACAACAGATGATGAGGAAAACGAAATGGAACAAGCGCTGGTTTCTGGAATTGCGTTCAACAGGGACGAGGCGCAAATAACCATTACAAATATTGCTGATCAACCGGGCACTGCTTATTCGATACTTGGGCCAATAGCCGATTTAAATGTCGAAGTGGATATGATCGTGCAAAACGCGGGTGTTGATGGCACGACCGATTTTACTTTTACAGTGCATCGCGATGAATACCAACGGGTATTAGATTTTCTTGTCGCTCGACAAAAAGAATTGGGTGCGGCAACTGTTACCGGTAATGATCAAATAGTAAAAGTATCCATAGTAGGCGTGGGAATGCGCTCTCACGCTGGTATTGCAAGTCGAATGTTTCGAGCGCTTTCTGAAAAAGGCATCAATTTGCGCATGATCACTACATCCGAAATTAAGATATCTGTTGTTATTGACGAAGACTATCTTGAATTAGGTGTGCGATCATTGCACGACGAATTTGGTTTAGCCGATGCAGCAGTTACCGAGGCGTAACACAAATTAACTTTGGAATAACTGCTTTAAGTTGGCTGGCCTAGTCCACAAGTATTAGTTATGTTCGATGAATTGTGGCACGTCAGTAACTAATCGTGACTGCTTGTGAAATGTAACTCTTAAAGCAAGCTCCTTACTTGGAAGCACAAATCAAGGTGCCATAATGTGCGGGTTCCATTCATCTTTTCTTTTGATGTATTGAGTTATTCGCACGGTCGTCAGATACAGGCCAGATACAACGTGTTTAAATTAATACGTATTCAAAGAAGAAATATTAAGTTGTAACGTATTTGGGAGAAGTTCAAATGTTGATACTAACTCGACGAGTAGGTGAAACATTAATGGTCGGTGACGAGGTAACGGTGACCTTATTAGGTGTAAAAGGTAACCAAGTTAGAATCGGTGTAAATGCACCGAAAGAAGTCGCGGTTCACCGCGAAGAAATCTATCAACGGATAAAGCAAGAGCAACAGGTGGCAGCGCAGGTTGCAGAGGTCGTCGCATCCGGCGATTCGTGACACCTAGTCCCAGCCGATATAAATTAGATTCAGATCTTTGTTGACGTCATCTCTCTCAGCAGCCATAATTCTCTGGCTGTAGCGCGCCCGTAGCTCAGTTGGATAGAGTACCTGGCTACGAACCAGGCGGTCGGAGGTTCGAATCCTTCCGGGCGCGCCATTATTTGCTTGAGTGATTGATTAGCTTACTCAAGTGATTGCTTAGCGTAGATGAGTATCGAAACAGTCCGGAGAGGTGGCCGAGTGGCTGAAGGCGCTCCCCTGCTAAGGGAGTATACGTTTTATAGCGTATCGAGGGTTCGAATCCCTCTCTCTCCGCCATATCCTAGATCCCCCAAGCCACATCCCCAACTAAACGATTGGCAAATCCTTCTCAGGATGAAAACCAAGGCCTCAATCGCAATACCGCATGGTCAAATTTTATACACGCTAAGCTCAGCGAAATCCACGCACTACAACCAATGTAAAATTCCAATACAAATCTCTCGATACCGCCCCTTTTTATCCGGATTCCGTTAGCCTTAATCACGTACCGCGTAGGTAAAGTACGTCCCCACTTAACGCGTTAACGAATCGGCAATTTTCTCCATTAAAATAAAAACCAGCCACAAGCTCTCGTGAATTTCTACAAAACAATATTAAAGGTGGTCTTCGCCAGGCTCGTCGCGGCAAGCATTCTATTTGCAACGCTTATCGCGCCTGCATGGTCTATGCAAGCGCCGCAAATTAGCAGCGTACAAAGTAGTGGTGGGCAGATAACTATTGAGTACCAAGCAGCGGAGGCCTTGCTTGGTTTAAATGTATACAGAGACGGTAGTTACGTAACGACCATTAAACCAGCTCAGCAGAGGGGCAGTGTGAGCTTCAACGGTAGTGCTGGTGGATATTGTCTAGTCGCAATCGTTGCAACAGCGGGGCGCGAAACCTTTAGCAGTTGCAGTGCTCAAGTTTCAAGCAGTGGTACAACATCTAATAATGCGCCAGTGTCTGGTGCAGGCGTGCCGACAAATTTTAGGGCGTCAGTTTATTCTGGCAGCGCTGCCGAACTATTCTGGGGGCTTCCCGCAGATGGCACGACTGTGAGCAACTTTCGGTTATTTCGTGATGATCGATTGATCTATACCGGCAATGGCCGAAGCTATTTTGAAGATGCATTGGTCGCGGGTCAGGTGTATCGGTACTCTTTGCGATCAATCGACGCTAGTGGCTCGCTCAGTAACGCGGCTAGCTATGAGTTGGAAGCGGGTGCAAGTTCAAACAATCAATCTCAACCACAACAAGATTCTAGCTCGATAGCGGCACCAGGTAATTTCCGTGGGCAGTTTTATTCGTCTACGGCAGCTGAGCTGTTTTGGAGCGCCGTACCGGGGAATGGTATTCGCTATGAACTGCGTCGCGATGGTACGTTGCTAGCAACTTTGAATGGCCATAGTTACTTTGAAAGCTCGTTACAGGCGGGTAGAAACTACCAGTATCAAATTAGGGCGATTGATTCTTCAGGCTCGAGCAGTGAAAACGTGAGCTTTGCGCTAACGGCACAAGGCGCGTCGGTAAACCCAGGTAACTCTGGGGATTTCGGCATGACTTTGCCGACTAATCGGTTTACTTTACGAGAGGGCAACGGGTCTGGAGTCGTGGTGCCGATTCAGTTTCAGCGCTCTAACGGCAACCGATCACCGATTAATTTATCGTTACGTTCTGAGCGAGGCGATTTTTCGCGATTCCTGCGTCATAGTTTTGATCACGTCACTATCAACGGCGAATCCAGCACCAGTTTGCGCATTTGGTTAGATATAGCCGCCATGCCAATTCAGAATCACGAACGACGATATATCGTGACAGCAGAGCAACAAGGCGTGGAATCAAAAACTACATTATTTATGAATGTAGAGCCTGTTGATGCACCGGATATCTATTTATTAGTTGGCCAAAGTAATATGGTGGGCGCCAGTGAGCGTTACATTCGCAACAGTGACCCAGGTGGGCCGGACGAGCTTAATCCTAGAATTCGTCAATTAAACGTGCGACAGAATAGCGCGGAGGCCTTTAGTCAAAACTGGCAGTTTACCGATGAAGGCTCCAATGCCACTAACCCACGTTTTATTACTGCGGAAGACCCGCTGCATGAACCACGAGAGGCCTGGGTGCCTCGTAAGGAAGCACAGTTTATTGGACCGGGTTTGTCGTTCGCCAAAGCAGCGTTAAACGACACAAGCCGTGAGATTTATCTAGTCCCGGCAGCGTGGTCTGCCTCAGGTTTTTGCGATGATGGTTTTGGTGACATTAGCTGGAATGCGTATTCCACTAACGCCCCTAGTCACGGCGGAACTCTATTGGCGGACCGAGCATTAACCCGCCTAAATATGACCTTAAGGGATACCGGTGGCATATTCCGGGGCATCCTGTGGCATCAAGGGGAGGCTGATTCAAATAATGGTGATTGCGCTTACCGCTACCAAGAAAACCTTAGCCGGTTGGCGGAGCGCTTTCGTGGCGAGGCCAGGGGTGATCGGCGTGGTGGTGCTGCGCGTGGCAGTACATCTGATGTGCCGTTTATCGTGGCAACTATGTCCAAGGGGCAAGATGAACGCGGCGATTTCTCGCAGTTTGGTGAGCTAAAAACGGTTGTTGATACAGTTCATCGCAATGTATCAATCTCTATCCCGCACGCAGGATTTGTGAATAACGACGACCTCCGACCACCCACCTACCATTGTGGAAACAACTCTTGTGTGCATTTTGGTGGTGCAGCTTATCGCGAGATGGGTTACCGTTTCTATTTGGCGCTAAGAGCTGTTTGGACGAGAGATGGGAATAACTGATCGACTGGTTGCAGATATAGGTGGTACCAATGCACGTTTTGCCATGCTGGATGAGCGTGGAAACCCCTTAAGTCCAACAACATTAGCCTGTGATGATCACGCGAACTTACCCGCAGCGCTCGAGCATTATCTCACTACACAAAATATCAATAGGCTTAATCATGTGGCGATGGCAGTTGCTACGCCAATTACGGGTGATCAAGTCACCCTCACTAATCGACCTAACTGGTCTTTTTCCCAACAGCAATTAAAAGGCTCCTTAAAATTAAGTTCTCTTAATGTGCTAAACGACTATTCGGCTTTGGCGTTGTCTCTTCCGCACTTATCCAAAGACGACGTGCAAGTGGTTGGACCAAAGATAGAGCCTGCAATAGGTGCCATCGGGTTGATCGGTCCAGGCACGGGTTTAGGGGTGTCGGGCCTAGTGCCAGTGTTTAATGCTAATGGCGAGTTGATACAGCACGGCACGTTGGAAGGTGAAGGAGGTCATGTCACCTTAGGTGTGGTAACAGATCGTGAGCGGGCTATTTACAAGGTGCTTGAAAGAAAATATGGCCACGTATCGGCCGAGCGTGTGTTGTCAGGGCCTGGTATGGCTGAGCTCTATCTTGTGTTGCGACAACTCGATGGAGTAGAAGCTGCGCCGTTAAAGCCTGCCGAAATCTCCGAGCGTGCATTGCAACATAACGATGCTGCTTGTCTTGAAACACTCAATATTTTTTGTGCATTACTCGGTTCCTGTGCAGGTAATCTAGCGCTAACAATCGGTGCAGCTGGCGGCGTTTATATCGGTGGCGGTATTACGCCTAAACTTGGTCAGTTTTTTATCGATTCTGCGTTTCGAGAACGATTTGAAGCGAAGGGCCGAATGCGAGCCATACTCGAAAAAATGCCGACTTTTGTGATAACAGCGCCTTTTCCTGCATTAATTGGTTGCGCTAAAACGCTTTAAAACCTTGAAATTGTCTCGAGTGTCACCAACTTCTGGTTTTAGCGAGTTGATATAAGCGATAGGAGACAAGCATGGCATCAACACCATTTGAACCATTTATCAATGTTGACGGCATACAGCGCGTGCAAAAAGAGCTGAGCAAAATGTTCGAAGGCGATTGGGTTTCGAACATGGCCCAAGCTGCTCAAAGCGCTGATTCGGATTGGCGTCCTCGAGCTGATGTCATTGAAACAGACGATCATTTCAGTTACCTAATCGATGTGCCCGGCGTTGAGTTGGACGACATTGATGTCACCATTCAGCGCAATGTACTGAGTGTATCAGGCACGCGTGAAGCGACGGCCAATGTGCAATATCATGAACGCTCAACAGGCACATTCTCAAGGCACTTTGATCTACACGCCAATGTTGATGAAGAGACAGTCACTGCTTCTGCTAAAAACGGCGTTCTCGAGATTCGCTTAAATAAAGTAGCCAATGAAGTTGCTCGACAGGTGCCCATCAATAGAGGCAGTTAGCCTAATTTTTCGGCGTTTTGTGCTTTTTGAGGTAGACCGGAAAAAATAAGTTAGGTGTAATGGGTTAAGGAAATACCTTGGTGGGCTTGCTGGCACTTCGGAGCTTAGCTAGTCCGCTTAGGTTGAAATTGAAACAAGGAGTTAGAGGGAGTTTGATATGAGCATTAAAGAACATATTAAAGAATCTGTAGTAGATAAAATTGAAGAATACGGCTTCGAAGACGAAGCAGCTTGGAAAGCGTTTGCAAAACTAACGCCGCAAGAAACTGATGTAATACGAAAAAGATTCAGAGACGATCCAGAGGATGAAGTTCTGCAGCGAATAATTAAACATTTGGATTCATAGGCTACACCTTTTGATTCATAGCATAATTGCTTAAATACTCACACCCTGCACTGAAAGTGTAATTGTCACAAAATTCGACTCTAACCGGTCAATACTTTCAACTAAGCGTGCAAAACATTCGGCTGCAGTCACTTCATCAGATTGCCCATTGTTGGCCATGTCGTAAGTACAGTTGCTTGCGGCCAACCCAAGCTGTTCTGATGTCGTGATCGTTAACATTCTGTCTTCGTTTCGGTAGCTGATGATGGTCGCCACCAAAGGGCTGGGTGTACCAGTTTCATCGGCAATCCATTCAAGTGGCAATCCTATAGTGCCTTCCTTTATTGCGCAATTTTGTGCTTGGTGTGTCGCTAACGACGCCTCGCAGTAGTCAGTAAGCAAAACCTGGCCTGAGAATTCCGTTGCCGTTGACCCACTTAATGTCACTGCAGAATTGCAACTGAAATCGGCAACAGGTTTGCCTAAGCTCTCATCAAAACTTGCTAGGCAATTATTAGTTAAGTCTGCGCCGTTGGCAGTGCCGCTAGTCACTCCGCTACTGACTGCCTCGTTCAAAACATTAAGCATGCTTGTGATTTCAGTGGACAGCTGTGTTGCCAGTATTGCAGCGCGGCCAGTTGTGGCAAATTGTTGGCCGTTTTCGATTGTACTGGCCACCGGAGTGACCGTAGTCATAGGCGAGATCTGATCATTCTGTGGCTCGTTGTCTGTGGTGTTGCTGCTACTGCAGGCGGCTAGTAGGCAGGCAGCAAATGCGACTGATAGATACGAAAATTGACTCATCATTTCACCTGTCGTTATGAATGGCGTAAACTAGTGGCAATCGGCCACGTGTCAGCCCGAGCTGATACGCCCACAAACTTATAATAGTGCATAGATATGAATAAGATCATAGACGGCAAATTGTTTGCTGAAGGTTTACGTGCCTCGCTTGCCAAAAAAATCAGCTACGTCAAAGAAAATCATGGATTTACGCCCGGATTGGCTGTTGTTTTAGTAGGTGAGGATCCGGCAAGCCAAGTTTACGTGCGTAACAAAGGCAAACAAACCACTGAAGTGGGTATGAAGTCGATTGAACACAAGCTGGATGAATCCACTTCTCAAGAAGCATTACTCAAACTGATATCCGAGCTAAATGCCGATGATTCGGTCCATGGTATTTTGGTGCAATTACCATTGCCTAAGCATATCGATGAACCCACAGTGTTGGATTCAATTAACTACGAAAAAGATGTTGATGGTTTTCATTTAATGAATGTTGGCATGCTAAACACAGGAGCTGATGGCGTTGTGCCTTGCACCCCTTTAGGTTGCATCATGATGCTTAAAGATCGTCTTGGTGATTTGTCTGGCAAGTCTGCTGTAGTGGTGGGTCGTAGTAATATTGTTGGTAAGCCGATGGCTGCGTTGCTATTACAGGAAAGTTGTACGGTCACTATCGCGCATTCACGCACCAAAGATCTACCGGCTGTGTGTAGAGAAGCTGACATCGTGGTTGCTGCGGTAGGGCGTCCAAAAATGGTTCTTGGTGATTGGATCAAGCCAGGCGCTGCGGTGATTGATGTTGGCATTAACCGAATTGAAGTGGATGGCAAAACTAAGCTAGTCGGTGATGTTGATTTTGACTCGGCCGAGCCAGTGGCTGGCGCGATCACGCCAGTGCCAGGTGGTGTCGGTCCAATGACGATTGCTTGTTTGCTACACAATACACTGCAGCAAGCTTGTCGATTGCATAAGGTTGATATGCCAAAAGATTAAGCTTCGTTCTTGGGCTTGCATGACAAATTAGTACCAATAGCCCCGTTTATCGGGGCTTTTTTGTGTTTGCCTTGCGGGTATTTTGACTGGCCATTTCGAGCTGGAAACCTAAGCTGCACGTTAAGCTTTTATTAGCTAGCATGTTATCTATGACTATTTCACCTAACAATCACTCACGCTACGCAAATCTTTTCGTGCTCAGTTTGCTTTCTTGCGCGTTAGCTTTGTCATCGTTCGGTGTACATGCGGCTCGACATTCTTTAGATCAAGCTCTGACAATTGAAGATGCACGGCATTTATTCTCGCGTACAGGCTTTGGATATTCCTTAGTTCAACATGATCAAGGCAGTGGATTGACGCGCCGAGAGGCCATTGACGCGGTGATGCATGGCTTTGCCACCGAGCCCTCAGTGGCGATGCCGGCGTGGGTTACGGCTGATGCACCATTTCATTGGGCGAAACGCGATATGGATAGAACGCAGCGGGTGCGCTTTGAACGCAACCGTGATCAAGAGCTGGCTCAATTGCGCCAATGGTGGATAAGCGAAATGTTGCAAACCCCGTCACCGCAAACTGAACGCTTGGTGTTGTTTTGGCATGATCTAATGGCTACCAGTTACCACGGTGTTAACTATCAATCATTAGCAATGGCAAAGCAAAATGTCATGTTTCGGCAACATGGTCTTGGACACTTTGGTGATTTATTAAAAGCGCTGATTCGTGATCCGGCGATGCTGAATTATTTGGATAACGAAAATAGTAGAAAGCAATCGCCTAATGAAAACCTGGCACGTGAGTTACTCGAACGTTTTAGTATGGGCGAGGGTGCTTACACCGAAAAAACAGTTAAAGAAGCTGCAAGGGCTTTAACTGGGTATAGCGTTAGCCATGACTACAACCTTTCGTTTAGATTTGAAACGTGGAAGCACGACACGGGTATGAAAGAGCTTTTTGGCCAAGTTGGTCAGTTTAATGGGGATGACCTAATTGATTTGATCCTTGCCCAGCCGGCTACCGCTGAGTTTGTTGCCGGTAAATTTTGGAACCTGTTGATATCAGATAAGCAGCCGAATAGCTCTGACCTTGCTCCTCTGATTAAGGAGCTTCGTAGTAATCAATTTGATTTAGCGAAGCTGTATCAATCGATATTAATGTCAGATGCGTTTTGGCGACCTGAAAACCGTATTGCTCGAGTTAAATCGCCCATCATATTGCAGGTGGCGTTAGCTCGCAGTCTGGAGTATCCCAAGCAACATTGGCAAACGATACCGGTCACATCAGCAAGTATGGGCATGAGCTTATTTGCACCGCCAAATGTATCGGGATGGGACGAAGGAACCGCTTACACCACCGCTGGTAGGTTAAAACAACGTAACAAAGTGATCGAAATGCTGCTCGGTATTAAGGTCGCCTCCGGCGGGCTAACTGGAAATGCTACTGCTTTGAATATGAGCAATGGGATGCTGCCGGATATGGCTGGGGGCATGATGAACGACTCTGACTTTGCTATCACCATTGCCGCGGAGGATTATCTCGGGCCGGTTAAATATCGTGTAGAGCTTTACAGTAATGTTGAGTTACTATGGAAAAGTGCTGATCTCACCTGGATGCACGGGCACGATACGCTGCAGTTTGGCCGTGTTAACGATATGTCTAACATGCCGTGGCAACGAATGCAGCTCATGCCGCCAGAACAAGACGTCGAACGTGCTGATAGAGCACGTGTATATTTTTTAAATGATAAAGCTGGGCAAGGCGGCGACCGTAATCTTTATGTTCGGGGTGCTGCAGTTGCTAATCGCTTTTTTGAGGTTAGTGCTGGTACGCAGCATAGTGCCTGCGTACCAAAAAATAGTGCGAATGCCGGTAATCTCTACTGCAATGGCTATGTCGAATTTCCAATTAATACTGTTGCACTAGTCAACAACAGCGAACCCAGTAGTCCGTATCAAGTGGGTAATGTACGCGTACGCTGGGGCAATGTAGGTAAAGGAGAGCGTAAAAACAGAAGCCGGTTAGAGCTCACTCTGGAAGCGGTAGAAGTTGAAGCTCAACGCTGGCGTAATATCAAAATCACAATGCACACCACTAGTCAAGAGCATACGGATATGCGAATAGACACCTATAGTTGTTGGCCAGATTGTTTTACCACTTTTGCACAGTGCCTTTGGTTAGATAAGCTAGATGGCGTGACCCAAACTTGGGTGTTCCCTTTAGATGATCAGCATCAATGCCATTATCAAAGTTTGACAGGTAAAGAAAAGCGTTTAGTGGATGCTCTATGGATGTCGGTGCCAGATTTTATCGATCATGCTGCAATAGCAGAAGAAGATAAGCGTTATGCTGAAGTGTTAACTCGCTGGAAACAGCATATGGGTAAACACTTGGATGCACTGAATAAAAGCCGTTACGCCACTGCGAACGATCGTTTCGTGATTAACGCTGCACTTCTAGAAACAGCTCAACTCCCTGCGATTGTTGCAGCCCCGCAAACGTTAATTACTAACAAGGAACAATTGCAAAGTCAGCTAGCGCTACGCGGGCTGAATCTGTTTGACTTGATCCTGCCAGGTGTAAAAGTGGATTCATTTCCACAGCTTGATGTCAGCTTGCAACAACCATTGCTTAAGCAGCTGCAGGCGTACAACCAGCACGCCGTCAGCCAGCTTTATTAGTCAACTCTACAGGAGCCGTTATGAATCGTCGAACCATGATGAAGCAGTTGCTTGGCTTAGGCGCTGCAGGGGGTGCGTTTAATGCGAGTAATCTGTTAGCGGATCAAATCAAGGCAGACGGGCGGCGTCTGATTTTACTTGAGTTATCGGGTGCCAATGATGGGCTTAATACATTGGTGCCCTATAGCGACAATCGTTATTACCGTTTACGTCCAAAAATTGGTTTACCGAAATCGAAGATCGTCACACTTGACGATGACTACGCCTTGCACAACAGTTTAAAACCACTGATGCAAATGTGGGAAAATTCTGAGCTAGCGTGGGTGCACGGTTTGGGGTACCCGAAACCCAATCGTTCACACTTTAAGTCGATTGCTTTATGGGAAACCGGTGGAGATGGCAAAGCCGATGGCGAGCGTGGCTGGCTTACGCACGACATCGAACACGCGTATGGACAGCGAATAAAGGATGCGCATGGTATTAGCCTAGTGGATGATATGTCTTTGTTCGATAGCCCCGATGGGCGATGGTTATCGATGAATTCTGCAAGCCAACTACTGCAAGCGGAATACAATCCAACGGGCAGTAAAGGCTTTAGCAATCCTTTGCTAAAGCAGGTAGAGCAACAAAGCCACCAGCTTGAATCTATGTTGGCAAGCTTGTCGAGTAAGCTTGATAAGGTATCTGATGTAAAGCGTATGCCAAAGACTGGTTTAGGTGAGCAACTTGCAGAAGTAATACGCTTGATAAGAGCAGGCTTAGATACACCGGTATACCGGGTCAGGATCGGTGGTTTTGATACGCACGAAAACCAATTGGGCCGTCATGCCAATCGGCTTACCGAACTGGCTAAAGCCGTTGCGGCAACTCGCCGTGTCTTAAAGCAGGATAAGGAGTGGGATAACACGCTGATCGTGAGTTATTCCGAGTTCGGACGCAGGGCCACTGAGAATAGATCCGGTGGTACTGACCACGGTACTGCTGCACCTCACTTTTTAGCTGGAGGCGCTCTCAACGGTGGCCTCTATGGTAGTGCGCCAGACCTATCGAATCTAATTGATGGTGACCCTGCCCATACGCTGGATTATCGAAGCCTTTACGAACAGTTACTTTCTGGGTGGTTTAAAATTGATCAAAATCAGTTTTATCAGTATCAGGATGCGACGCTGGCTACCCTTCTGAGAGGGGCATAAGCCGGGCTGCTTGCAGTGTGGCTCCACAGACACCCGCGATTTGGTAGATTCTGGGGATTTACATAGCCTTACTGGTTGCTTAAACTAGTGTCGATCTAATACGCCTAGGCCAGTCCAATCCACACGATTACATATAACTTGGTCACCTTCGTTGCCTGCTTTCGCCGAGAAGACACAACCATTAATGCAAAGGTAAGCCTCTTATGATCGATCTACATCGATCGGCTGCCGAAGCTGTTGTCATTGAAGATCTACACAAGCAATTCGATGATTTGAAGGTTCTAAAGGGGGTATCTCTACATGCCAATGAAGGCGACGTGTTATCTATTATAGGAGCCAGTGGTTCAGGCAAGAGTACTTTGCTGCGTTGCATCAATTTGTTAGAACAGCCCACTAGTGGTGAATTACGCGTTAACGGTGAGCAAATAGAATTTACCGTAAAGCGTGGCGTACGAGTACCCAAGAATATGCGGCAAGTGGAGAAGATGCGCTCAAAGCTTGGCATGGTCTTCCAGAATTTTAATTTGTGGGCGCATATGACTGTCCTACAAAATGTGATGGAAGTCCCAGTTCATGTTCTGAAGGTACCAAAAGCTGAAGCACGTGAGCGAGCTGAGGCAGTCCTTGAGCGTGTTGGCTTGTCAGATAAACGAGATCAATATCCAGCCTATTTGTCCGGTGGGCAGCAACAACGTGCTGCAATTGCGCGTGCTTTGGCTATAGAACCGCGTGTTATGCTATTTGACGAACCTACTTCCGCTCTTGATCCGGAGCTTGTGGGAGAGGTATTAAAAGTCATTCAGGATCTTGCCAACGAAGGCAGAACCATGATTTTAGTAACGCACGAAATGAAGTTTGCCCGAGATGTATCAAACCAAGTGCTGTTTTTGCACGAAGGGTTGGTTGAAGAAGAGGGCACACCACAGCAGGTGTTTTACGAAACTAAAAGTGAAAGATGCAAGGCTTTTGTATCGTCAATTCACTAGTGGTCTGTGGGCCACAACGATCAAATTATCACATGACTAGGAGAGATATTTAATGCAACACAAATTCAAATCAGCAATCTTAGCTGCAAGTTTAATCATGGCCAGTGGCCTATCAATGGCTGAGCTACGTCTCGGCCTAGACACTGCTCCATACCCTCCGTTCTCGCAGACTAATACTGATGGCGAATTGGAAGGCTGGGAAATCGAAATTGGCAATGCTTTATGTGCGGCCATGAAAGAAGAATGCGTATGGGTGCCTATCGCATGGGACGGGATTATCCCTGCGCTAGTAGGCAAAAAGATAGACGCAATTGTTGCATCTATGTCTATCACTGAAGAGCGCATGAAAACTATTTCGTTTTCTGATAAGTACTACAACACTCCAGCGGCATTTGTTGCTCCAAAAACCAGTGACATTGATGGCTCTGCTGAAAGTGTCAAAGGTAAGATAATTGGTGTGCAGGTGTCTACTACTCACCAAAACTACACGGAAGCCAACTATCCGATGGCTGATTCGATTAAGACTTACCAAGCGTTTGATGAGCATAATCAGGATCTACTCTCTGGTCGTATAGATGCAGTGGTGGGTGACTCTCTAGCAATGGCACCTTTCCTTGAAAGTGATGAAGGCCAGGCTTTTGAAATCAAAACTATGCTGAGCGACACGGCCATTTTTGGCGCAGGCGCAGGCGCAGGCTTACGTAAGGAAGATAACGAGTTGCGTGAAAAATTTAATGCAGCGATAAAAGAAATTCGTGACAATGGCACCTACGCTGAAATCTCGAAAAAATACTTTAACTTCGATATCTACGGCGAATAAGTAATATTGCTTGATATAAGTGTTAGCCCGGGCTTGCCGGGCTAATTCTTTATGCTAGATTTATTTCCTAATTTGCATTATTTGTCCTTCGGCGAGGGTGGCTGGGGTCCAAATATGTTGCGCGGCTTATTTAGCACGCTGCAGATTGCCTTGGGCGCCTATGCACTTGGTTTAACGATTGGCTTGGTTGGTGCGCTGGGTAAGTTGCACGGTGGCCCGATCACAAAACTCCTCTTAGAAATCTATACAACATTGATCAGGGCCGTCCCTGAGTTGGTGTTGATCCTGCTGCTTTACTATGCAGGTACCGCGGCGCTGAATAGCTTCTTGGAATGGATGGGCCAAAAACCTGTCGATATTTCAGGATTGGTGGCCGGTATATTAGTGCTTGGGTTTGTTATGGGCGCATACTCCACTGAAGTTATTCGCGGTGCAATACGCGCAATACCTGTTGGCCAAATGGAGGCGGCTCAAGCTTATGGCATGTCGCGTTTTACGCTCTTAAAGCGGATCACAATTCCAGCGATGATTCCGTTTGCTATCTCAGGTTTGTCCAATCTGTGGTTAATCGTGATGAAAGACACCGCTTTGCTTGCAGTTGTTGGGTTTACAGAGCTAGCGATGACAACCCGCCAAGCGGCAGGTATCACTCGATCGTATCTAATGTTCTATTTAGCGGCTGCTTGTTTATATCTGTTGCTAACGCTGGTATCTAACGTTCTGTTTAGATATTTAGAGAAACGTGCTCGTCGTGGCCAGCCGGAGTTAGCGTAAATGCGCTGGGATTGGATACCAACATACTTTCCTGATTTTGTAGATGGTTTGATCATCACGTTACAGCTTCTGTCGATGTCCATTATCATCGGTATGTGCTTCGCAATTCCGATTGGTTTAGTGCAGGTGACTGGCCCGCGCTGGTTAGGGCGTATAGCCCAGGGTTTTTGCACGGTCGTCCGTGGCACTCCGTTGCTGATACAGCTGTGGTTACTCTACTATGGTATTGGTTCGCTCTTTCCATCCATACCGTGGATACGTGAAAGTTGGATGTGGCCATACTTACGTGATGCGTTTCCTTATGCCTTGCTAGCATTTTCTATAAGCGTAGCAGGGTATGAAGGTGAGGTTATGCGGGGCGCATTTAAGAGTGTGCCAAAAGGTGAGTTAGAAGCGGCGCGTTCATTTGGTATGAGCCGGTTTACGATACTCAGGCGGATCTGGTTGCCACGTGCGTTGCAAAACGTGCTGCCCACATTGGCAGGCGAATTTGTACTGACGCTTAAGTCGACGCCGCTAGCAGCGACGATCACGGTGTTTGACGTATATGGAGTGGGAACAGTAGTACGTCAGGAAACCTATCGAATTTATGAGCCGCTGTTATTTATAGCCGGTATCTATATCGTACTCACCGGTATCATCGTGCTATTTTTCCGCTGGTTAGAAAATCGCGTGCCGCGAGCTGTTTAGTCGTTAGCCAAGCCGGTATATTTACTCAAGCCGATAGACTGAACCATTGCTTGAATCGGTGAGTAGATAGATAAAACCATCCGGCCCTTGCCTTACGTCTCGGATACGCCCAAGTTCGCCCTTCAATATGCGCTCCTCATGTATCACTTTACCGTCGGCCAATTCCAAGCGCGCCAGTAATTGAAATTTGAGAGCTCCAACCAGTAAATTACCTTGCCACTCAGCGTATTTCTCGCTGTCAACCACAGCTAAACCGGAGGGTGCTATCGATGGGTCCCAGTAGGTAGTGGGTTGAACCATGCCGGGTTTTTCGGTGCCTTCGCCAATTTTTGTACTTAGGACGTAATTTACGCCGTAAGTAATTACCGGCCATCCGTAGTTTTTTCCGGCGAGCACTTGGTTCAGCTCATCGCCCCCTTTTGGACCATGCTCGTGGGCCCATAAAATATTTGTGGCAGGATCAAAAGTCATTCCCTGAATATTACGATGTCCGTAGCTATAGATTTCTGGCAATACAGTAGAGTCACTAACGAATGGGTTGGTATTTGGAATACTGCCATCGTCGTTTAATCTAATTATTGAGCCGGGATGGTTGATGGTTTGCTGGGAAGTCTCTTTTTTGCCGCGATCGCCAAGTGATATAAATAAAAATCCTTGGTTATCGAATACAAGTCGGGAACCAAAATGGCGTCCACCTCGCATTTTGGGTAATGCGCTAAAAATTACTTCGGTATTTTCAAGCTTATTGCCCGTTAACTTGCCTCGTAGTACTTCGGTTCCACCTTTCATAGTGTATGAAAGGTAAACAAGTTGGTTGTTGCTAAAATCTGGGTGCAGAACAACATCGAGCAATCCGCCCTGTCCAGTTTGTTTGATTTTTGGTAAACCTGAGATGGGCTGGTCTTGAAGTTTACCGTCTGTTATTCGGCGTAATTGACCAGAGCGTTCTGTCACCAGCCAATCAGAACTGGATATAAATGCAATCGACCAAGGGTGATCTAAGCCGGATGCAATCTGGCTTACCTTTAATTCGCGCTTTTCAGTGGTGACCGTTAGATTGTTGTTATCTGCAACGATAGGCGGCGCAACTAAAAGCGTTGAAGCGCTACAAATGAGTGTAAATAGGTATTTGAGCTGTGACGTCATTTGCATGTTCTCTGGCCTATCCAATGTAAGTGCCGCGTATCTAGGCTATCAAATCTTTGCCATCATATGGAAAGCGTTACCGACATTCATAGATTTGTAATAATCGCTTAGCTGCAAAGAGATCACAAAATACGACTAGCAAGAACGCGTAAGAGACTGGCCCACTTATACTAACGTTTTAACGAAATCCTGAATCTTTTTGCACGCTGAAGCAAGCTTCTCGTCATCGACGCACAGGCCAATCCGTACTAAATATTGACCTGTTGGCCCAAAGCCTACGCATGGCAATACTGCGACGGCATGTTTTTCTAGTAACTGCAGTGCAAAATCAAGTGCGGTGAGTTGCAGTGGTTCAACATCAACAATGATAAACATACCCATCCCGGTATCGTGAATAACAGCTGGTGCGATGTCACCTAATTGAGACAAAGCTACTTTGCGTCGCTTATTTAGAAGGTCGCGCACGAGTGCAGGTGTTTGTGTTGATTGTTCTATTGCTACAATAGCGGCATCCATAACAAAAGGCGCTAAGCCGTAATGCATGCACATGGATAGATTAGCTAGGTGACCAGATAACTCACTAGGTGCCACGGCCCATCCCATGCGCCAACCCGTCATGCGATGAGATTTAGATAAGCTACCCACGGTGATAATCAGTTTGTCGGCACCGGGGATGTTTTGCGGGTGGTGCAGTTGCTCAGAGTCAACGATATCTGCATACACGGCATCGATTAGCAGCCAGATATCGTGTTTAACGCAAGCCTCGATAATGCTCTTGTATTGAGCCATCGAATAGGATTGGCCCATTGGGTTGTTGGGCGAATTCAGCACAATCAAACGAGTGCGGCTGGTAATGGCTTGTAGTAGTTGATCTACTTGTAGTTGATAATTGTTTGCGGCAGTTAAGGGCACTTCTATTATGGTTGCACCGGTGGCAGAAAACGTGGTGCTGTAAGTTGTGTAATAGGGCTCAAGCATCAATACTTCGTCGCCAGCTTCAAGTAGAACCTGTGCCACTGAAAATAAGGCGTTCTGTGCGCCGGCAAAAACAGTGCAGTTTTCGATGCCAACGGTTTGACCGGTTAGTTTATGATGATAATTGGCAATCGCGTTACGTAGGCCATCGCTGCCGCTGGCTTGGGTGTAGTGGTGGCGCCCTCTACGCAGGCTTTGGCACGCCGCATCCACGATAATTTCAGGGGTGACTTCATCAGCTTCTTGGCCGATACTTAAAAAGACGATGTCTTCGCCTTTGGCCTCACGGTGTAACGCAAGCTCATGTACCGCCCACGGATCGGGTGCAGATGGGTCGTCGCCGGGTGCGACTCGTTGCGTCAGTGATGAATATTTCATCCGCACAGTATAAACCTTCCATGCCAAATTTAAGTTGTTTACGGGTTCTGATGTCGCCTAGATTTGTCTGTTGAAATCGGATATTTGATACGGTTGCGTAGCGTTGCTTGTATGTGTTGGATCCTCAAGGTTAGGCGCAGTAAACGGAACAGGATCGGCGGTTAAAACAAGCCGGAGTGGACCACCCACAGTAGCTGGGTTAAACGGATAACAAGTAATCAGCACCAAGCCTGCCTGGGTGTGGTTTAGCGCAAGTGATTGAGTGCGAGAATCAATAATTTGATGTTGATTAATTTCGTATTGCTGTGATTGGCCTTGGATATTTTGCAACCAAACACGAGTGCCTGGTTCAACGGCCTCCAACAACGATAAATGCGTATCGCGATGCCCACCTATCGCAATTGCCTGTTCCTTGAGCTTATCTGGGTTACCCGCAACCAAGCCTGGGCCAAAGGCTAGTGCCTCGCCTGATGCATTGGATAAGACAATAAAGGATTCACCTAGGCTGGGTATACTTAAGCGTGCAACAGGTGCTGTGTCAGCCCAAGGCCATGCTTTGTCTGGAATTTGCGTACTAACACTGCGATGCCATGCGCTGTTAAGTAACCATTGTGCCACCACCGCTTTGCCGCTTATCCAAAGCGACTGTCCTCCGCTAATTAGTGAGGCGGAGAGCATCAAAACGCTACCGCTTAAGAGTATGAATTTAATCATGCTGCTGGCCTTTTTTGCACGTTAATTACACCCAGTTTCCAAGCAGCCCACCACATCAAGACACCCATTAGCGCAAACAACACACTGAGCACTGCAAGGGTGTCACTGGCGGCTGCGCCCATAGGGATCAACACTGATTGCATGGCCGCGCCGGCTGGCATAAGGTTAGCAACATGCGCCAAGCCCAAGTCCTCAGACGCTGGGCGCACCGGTTCTTGTTCGACGCCGACAAAGCTTGTGTACTGGCTCACTAATGAGAATTCTAATGCCGTGTCGGTAATTTCAGGCTTGTTCTTTTCTGGATTGCTGCTGTAGCGTTGATCATCAACAAGATTGGTAATCTTCTTGCGTGCCCAGTGTCTAGCGATTGAGCTAACCGTGCTATCTGCCAATACTGGTATAGGCAGACTCTGTTGCCATAGCTCACCGGCTTGCGATGCTTCTAAGCTGATGCCGCTAACCGTGCTATCGATTTTTGCCACTAGCATCAGGGGTTGATCTTGGTACAAGTCTGGTATCGGGTTAGGGTAAAACTCTCCATCGCCTCCTTCAAAATTTATTTCAAACTGGGTAAGTACAGGGCGTTCAAGTTTTTGTAGCAATGTATCCATCTGCTCCTGAACCTGGGCGATATTCATAATCGATAAGCTTACGCCGCGGCCAACCTCCGCTGCTTTTTCCAAAAAATATCGGTTAGGTGCAGAACCAATACCAACGGTAAACAAACGATTATTGCTAATGTCGCGGTTGATCATCTTGAGTAGTTCGTCTTCGTAGCCAACACTGCCATCAGTCACAAACACCAGCTGACGCAGGCGATCAGGATCTTCGCTCTGTAAGGCAAACTGCAGAGCCTCATGCATTTCGGTGCCCCCATCAGCGTTTAGCTTGCGTATAAACCGTGTGGCTTTGGCAATGTTTGTAGCATTTGCAATCTGGGCGTGACTAAAAAGGCTTGTGGCTCTATCGTCGAAGGCCACAATGTTGAAGTGATCGTTTGCATCAAGGCCATCGAGCGCACTTAATACAGCGCGTTTGGCTGCACGCATTGGGTCACCTGACATCGAGCCTGATTTATCGATAATTAGTACAAGCTCACGATTGATCTTTTTGATTGCAGTTGTATCAGTAGGTGAGGGCAACATGAGCTGCATATAGCGTTCCCCAGAAAACTCAGTGGTATACACATTTCCTAGCACTGTTTCTGCACTTGAGCTTGGCCAACTTAATACCAAATCTCGATCCATTGGAGACTCGAATAGCGTCACGGCTGTCCCATTGTAATCAATATTATGAGTAGGGCTCTTGACTGCGAATGCGGACTCAATTGGCTCGATGCGTGCCTTAAGCGTTAGCTCAGGCGCGGCAATCTCATCGCTATGCGCTACTGGACCAGTAATGGCGGTCGCATCTGGTGTATCCGCATTGGCATAACGTGGTGTGTAGGTGGTGGGCAATAACAAATTGAAATGAGCATCTTCAAAATGGACGGGTAGCATGATCTCAAGGCGTACACTAATCAATGCACCGGGTGCGATATTGGCAACGCGTGCAGTAAACATATTTGGCCGTTGTTGCTCCACAAGAGTGGCGACCTGGCCAGACTCCTTTGCTGCTTGATAAGTCTGTTTAGCATTTTCTTTGGATTGTATCTCGCCTATGATAGTGCGGTTATCTACCTGAATAGTCATGGCATGCACAGCGGCATCAATTGGTAGTGGAAACAAATAAACACCTTCCAACCATTCATCGCTGTTATTGGTAAATTGTTGGCTTAAAATCATGTCTGCTAATAAGCCGTTAACATCGAGTTCGATTTCGGTATTCATTAATACGGCATCTGTGTCGATACCATTGCCACGCAGTTGCAAAATTCCACTGCCTACGGGGCCGTCAGCAGCGCTCTCGTTATTCCAAGCAGATAATTGATTGGCCGAAAGCGGGTTAAAGCTCACAAGACAATAAAGTGCTACTGCGATTGCGAACCAGGATGAACGTTTAACGGTATGATGCATGACTGAATCCTCTTTAAGTTTTGTCATTACACCCTTTTCATCTGTCTATACAAGGACAGACGGGGGTTCATTCAGGAGCAATTCGGACGAATTATGACAACCACCTCTACAAGCACCACTAGCAAAAAGACAATCGTGCTGGTTGAAGACGAAGCAGCACTACGTGAAAACTATCGCTTAGCGCTAGAAAAGGCCGGCTACGAAGTACATGATTTCTCGCAGAGTGATACGGCGATAAAACACGTCACAGCCAGAATGCCCGATCTGGCCATACTCGATATCGGTTTGGGTAACGACCCAGAAGCAGGATTTGATTTGTGCCAGCAACTAAGGGCATTGTCCGCAAAACTGCCTATACTTTTTTTAACTGCCCGCGATAGTGAGTTAGATGTTATCTCTGGGCTTCGCCTTGGCGCTGACGATTATCTAACGAAAGATATCAGCCTTGCGCATTTGATTGTTCGAGTGAACACCTTGCTTAGAAGGGTTGAGGCAATGTCAGAGCCCGACACCGCACAAGAGCAACAAATCGGTGAGCTGAGTTTGGATCAAAATCGATTGCATATTGGTTGGCAGGGTAATACCGTTGATTTAACTGTAACGGAGTTTTGGTTGATAAACTGTTTAGTCAGTAACCCGGGCCAAGTTAAGAGTCGACAACAATTAATGTCGGCGGCCAATGTTGTGCTGGATGATCAAACTATCACAGCACACGTAAAACGCATCCGTAAAAAATTTGTTGCACTGGATAAACAGTTTGATGCGATCCAAACTGTATACGGGCTTGGTTATCGTTGGGTTGCTGAAGCATAATAACGAGTGAAACTTCGCACACAAATGTTGATGGTCGGCGCTTTAGCGCTGCTTGTGCCAATTGTTGGATGGCAGAGCGTTAAGCAGCTTGATACTTCGCTGAAACAATCACGTATTGATGTCCAAAATCTCAAGGTAGCCAATGCGCGAACGGCACTGGCTGAAGCTGATGAACTACAAACCTTGCTCAATAATTCTTCCGAGCCTATTGGTGAGCAAGATCTATTTGCGGAAGATACTCGCTACCCTTTATTTGTTGATGGCTATGCTGATGATTGGCAAAATATATCTGCAAGCTCTACGCACTTGGGCCTGTTTAAAGAATTTTCAAGTTCACCGGAATCAGAACAACAGTCCTTATCGGTTCGCTTAGCGCAGTATCGGCAGAACGTATTTTTACTATTTTATATCAGCGATGATGCCATTGTTTATCACAAGCCTCCCCGGTTAGTGTTTGATGCGGGCGAAAATGAAAACCCGGACGAGAACCAGATGCTGATAAATGGAGACTCTTTGGAGTTGCTGGTGCAGTATCCCGGCGAAACTCCTACACATTTTCTTTTTAGGGCGATAGCGCCAGGCATAGTCGCGCCGGTATTAGGCTCGAATTTTCATACTCGTAGCGCTACAGATGAGCAACAAGTGCCTGATCTGCTTCGCAACAAACGTAAGGGCGCTGCAGTGCACGGTGCCAATGCCTATTGGGTGGCGACAGGGCGTGGAGTCCAACTAGAAGTACGCTTGCCATCTCCGCCTCTGGGGACGCGTATCGCCGTGGCTTACCGTGATATCGATGATGCGGATGATGCACCCGTTGCAGTGATGGGTGATTTTAATCCAGAAATGTTGCGAAGTTACCGATGGCGAAGCGCAAATGTTAACTACCGGCCACTGTTTCGCACCAGCGGGCTTGCTAGCGAACGCTTAGCCCCATTAGTTACGCCTGGAGTTCGTGCTCGGCTATACGACAAGCAAGGTAGGCTAATTGCTGATGTTAATTCTCTATACGAAATAGACCAGCACGATGAAGAGGTTGATCCAGCCAGTGGTGGTTTACTTAATGCGGTGCTATTCAGGCTTTTCTCTTATTTCGTCACTGATGTTTCCACTGATGATTCTGTAAAGGGCTCCTACTCCCGTAGCCAAGCGCCGAGTTTCCATTTAGACGCTGAATCCATCAAGTTGCTAGGCAATGACCCGCAAACAACGTTGTATAACACGGCCGACAATGATCGTGTACTGGGTACGGTGCAAGCAATAGGTGGGGATGAACCTAATGGTTATCTGTTATATGAATCGAATGAGGATCCACGTACGACGTATGCAAGTAGCCGCCTTGCACGCTTATTTAGCTTGCTAACGCTTGTAAGTGTGCTTACTGGGAGCGTGTTGTTTGTTTATGCGACCGTGCTGTCATTGCGCATTCGTAAGTTATCTCAACAGGCTGGAAATGCAGTATCAAAAGATGGCAAGGTTATGGGGTTATCTGAGAGTACTGCTAAAGATGAAATAGGTGATCTGTCGCGTAATTTGTCCTCGCTGCTTTCTCGCTCAGCTAATTACACTCATTACCTAGAAGCCCTATCTAGCAGGCTATCTCACGAACTACGCACACCCCTAAGTGTGGTTAAAACATCGATAGAGAATCTAGATCGCGATCAACTGGATCCGCAATCATTGACGTTAATTGACCGAGCTAATAGCGGAGCTGACCAGCTAGGTTCAATCATAAAGGCCTTAGTTGAGTCCACACGGCTAGAGCAAACGGTTCAAACAACCCAGATGGAGAAGATTGATCTATCAGATTGGTTTGATGCTCAGCTGCAACGTTATCAACAAATTTATACCGACACCGCCATCACGATGAAAAATTCGCTTAATAGGCCTTACCCGTATCACGCGTCTCCAGAACTACTGGAACAAGCCTTAGATAAGCTGGTCGCTAATGCTGTGGGGTTTGCCAATGATGGCGAAGTCCGACTGTTATTGCATCTTGCGGATGAAGGTAATGCCTTAGCGCTAGGCGTTGCTAACAAAGGTGAGCCAATCATTAAGGAAAAACTCTCGCAATTATTTGATCCCATGTTTAGTGAACGAGTAGAGCCTGATGGCGAACTCCATCTCGGCCTAGGGTTGTATATCGTACGCATGATAGCGGAAGCTCATGCGGGCAATGCATTTGCCGCTAACCAACCGCCGGAAGTATGGTTTGGATTTAAGTTGCCAGTCGCTTAAACAGGCTCTTTAGTGTTGATATTGCCTGCTTTCGAGTATTGTCACTTATTGACCTAGTCCATCAGTGACATCATACTTTTGATCGTTTTTTCGAGACCCGCCAACGTCGCTTCATCTGTGAATTCGCCTTGTTCGTTGATCTTTTCATAGGCGCTGCCAACTGCTATTTGATGCGGCACTACTGTTACACCGATGTTGCTTAACAATACCGTGAGCGGCGGGAGCCCTCGTATGCCACCCAAGCGACCAGGTGATACCGCGGCGATGCCGGCGATCTTACCTTGATAGGCCGACAAGGCTATTTCGTTTTCAGTATGTGATCTAGATACCCAGTCAATGGTGTTTTTTAACAATGGGCTAAACGTGCTGTTGTATTCAGGGGAGACGATAAACAAGCCTTCAGCGGCTGTGAACATTGCTTTGAGCGTCTTCGCATGCTCAGGCAAGCCTAGTTCGGCTTCCTCGTCGCCGTGGTAGAGCGGCATTGTGTAGTCCGCCAAATCAATAAATTGCCCTTCAGCCCCAAGCGCCTGAGCAACCCCAGCCGCTTGCTTGGCCAGTTGTTTATTCAGAGACTCTTTTCTAGCACTTCCTGCTAGACACAAGATGGTCTTATTTGACATGGATATGTTCCTCCAAAGTGGCCTAACGTGATGTCGGGTTTTGCTGCATGTGAGACAATAGAACCATGGATAATATCGCTAACACAATTATTGAAATTAAAGGGTTGGGAAAAACCTACTCTGGTGGGCAGGTAGCGCTTAATGATATCAACTTAGATATTAAAGAGGGCGAAATTCTGGCACTGCTTGGGCCTAACGGTGCGGGTAAAACAACACTGATTTCTGCCATCTGCGGATTGATTACACCTACTAGTGGCTCGGTTATGGTGGCAGGTTTTGATATCCGCAAAGATTACCGCCGCACGCGCGAGCTAATTGGCTTAGTGCCGCAAGAACTCACCTTGGGCGCATTCGAGTTAGTGGTTAATACTGTGAAGCTTAGTCGAGGTTTATTTGGTAAAAAGCCAGACGAGCAATATATTGATTCTATCCTTGAAAAGCTTACGCTGAGCGATAAGAAAAATGCAATGGTGCAGCAACTCTCTGGCGGCATGAAGCGCCGAGTGTTGATAGCTAAGGCTTTAGCGCATCAACCCCGTATTCTGTTTTTAGATGAACCTACGGCAGGTGTTGATGTTGAGCTACGCAAAGATATGTGGGCGCTTGTAGAAGAGTTACGACGTGACGGAGTGACCATCATACTCACCACACACTACATTGAAGAAGCAGAGGAAATAGCAGATCGGGTGGGCGTAATTAATAACGGCCAACTATTGCTGCTTGAAGATAAACATACGCTTATGCAAAAAATGGGTAATAAACAACTTTTAATAGAGCTTAAAGATCCCATAAACGCGATACCTGAAACACTGGCCCATTATGAGCTTGAGTTATCTGCTGATGGCACAAAGCTAAGCTATGCTTACGATATCAAAAGTGAACGTACGGGCATTACGGGGTTGCTAGGGGATTTAGGCAAGGCCGGATTATCATTTAAAGACCTGGCCACATCGCAATCGTCGTTAGAGGATATCTTTGTCGAACTCGTAGGGACACAGCCATGAACTTAGAAGCGGTTAAAGCGATCTACTTTAGCGAGATGCGTCGAACACGCAATACACTGTTGCAAAGTATCGCCTCTCCAGTGATATCCACTGCTTTGTACTTTGTTGTGTTTGGGTCCGCAATTGGTTCGCGTATTCAATCAATAGATGGTGTTCCGTATGGGCTGTTTATCGTGCCCGGCCTGATGATGTTGTCACTACTGACACAGAGTATCTCGAATGCGTCATTTGGGATCTTTTTTCCTAAATTTACTGGCACTATCTACGAAATAATGTCAGCACCCATTTCGCATTTTGAGATTATTCTGGGGTACGTGGGCGCTGCGGCAACCAAATCACTGATCATCGGCAGTATTATCCTGATCACAGCAGCGTTCTTTGTTGAGCTAAGAATTGCCCACCCATTTTGGATGATTGCGTTTTTTCTACTCACGTGTGTCACGTTCAGCTTGTTCGGTTTTATAATTGGTTTGTGGGCTGACAATTTTGAAAAGCTGCAATTAATACCGCTACTGGTGATTACGCCACTGGTGTTTTTAGGTGGTAGTTTTTATTCGGTCAGCATGTTGCCGGAGTTTTGGCAAAAAGTATCGTTAATGAATCCGGTGCTGTATTTAATCAGCGGGTTTCGCTGGAGTTTTTTTGAAGTTTCTGATGTCAGTGTAACCACAAGTCTATCGATGATCGTTATGTTCTTGATGGTTTGCCTCGCCATAGTCTGGTGGATGTTTAAAACGGGATACAAGATTAAGCCATAGGTGCTAGGCATCTTGGCGACTAACAATTTATATTAATGTCGAGGAATACCATGTCCGATAATTTGGATACATTTTTTAAAGGCTCACTTGCGGATACGGATCCAGCAATTCAGAAGTCGATTGATCTTGAGCTAGGGCGGCAACGCCACGAGATCGAGCTCATTGCATCTGAAAATATTGTCTCTGCTGCTGTCATGCAAGCGCAAGGCTCTGTGATGACTAACAAATATGCTGAAGGTTATCCGGGCAAACGCTACTACGGTGGTTGCGAGCATGTCGATACAGCAGAAACGCTAGCCATTGAGCGCGCCAAGGAATTATTCAACTGCGCATACGTTAATGTGCAACCGAATTCAGGCTCGCAAGCTAATCAAGCGGTGTTCTTTGCATTAATGCAGCCAGGGGATACCTACATGGGGCTTAACCTAGCAGCCGGTGGCCACTTAACGCACGGCTCGCCTGTTAACCAATCAGGTAAGTGGTTTAACGTTGTGCCTTATGGTGTCGACGAAAAAACCCACCTTATCGATTTTGATGCATTGGCAACGACTGCACGAGAGTGCAAACCAAAGATGATCATAGCGGGCGGTTCTGCTTATCCTCGTGCTATTGATTTTGCTAAGTTCCGGGCCATTGCTGACGAAGTTGGCGCATACCTAATGGTTGATATGGCTCACTTTGCAGGCCTTGTGGCTGGTGGGCAACACTCAAACCCACTAGACCATGCACATGTGTGTACAACGACTACACATAAAACCTTGCGAGGCCCTCGTGGCGGCATGATTCTGTGCAACGATCTAGAGCTTGGTAAGAAATTCAACTCAGCT